>QJYE01000478.1 GCA_003235785.1 Nitrospirota bacterium | reverse complement strand
TCATAATCCTCAAGTTTTCCTTCTTCGTCAAAATCCAAGGTAATTTGGCATTGATGTGGAGAGAAGTTAAAAAAGGGGAAATGGGTATTTCCACCAGCAATGCGGGAATAGACCCAACTCTCACCGCCAAAAAACCGGGAAGATTTGCCACTGGGCTTACCCCAATTCTCTTCAAACCAGGCTTGGTCTTTTCCTTCGAATTTGGCCGGATCCAACGACGCCTCCAAATAGGGATTCCCCCCGCAACCGGCGAACAATAGGCCCAGCACACCGATCAACACATATCGTCGAATCACAGGCACCTCCTTCTTCTCACAGAATCCCTCGCTATGCTATTCACACGCATCTCCTAAAAATTCTAGCCCTCGTGACTTGATCAGTCAAACGAGTAAATTTTTCTTTGACGACACAGAAGTATTTGTCCAAGACCATTGCGTGGATTACAATGAACCCAACTTGTACGTCCCACGCCTCGTCCTACAACAAAGGAGTTCCTCATGAAATTATATTTGGATACCGGAAATGTCAACGAAATACGTGAAGCGGCCAGTTATGGGTTAGTCGACGGGGTCACGACCAATCCCTCGCTCGTCTCAAAAGAAGGCCGGAATTTTAAGGACCTCCTCCTGGAAATATGCAGCCTCGTGGATGGGCCCATTAGCGCCGAGGTGGTGAGTGTCGAGGCCGAAGCCATGGTGAAGGAAGGGCGCGAACTGGCCAAGATTCATAAAAATATCGTGGTGAAAGTTCCACTCATTCCTGAAGGGCTGAAGGCCACCAAGCAGATGTCCAGCGAGGGCATTCGCGTCAACGTGACGCTGTGTTTCTCCCCCACTCAGGCCCTCTTGGCTGCTAAAGCCGGGGCCTGGTGTGTCTCACCGTTTATCGGTCGTCTCGATGACATTAGCTCAGACGGCATGGACCTCATTGAACAGATCTTGACCATCTATGAAAATTATAATTACCCCACCCAAGTTCTTGTGGCCAGCGTCCGTCATCCCCAGCATGTGGTCCAAGCCGCCCTTCTGGGTGGACATATTTGCACCATGCCCTATGGCGTCTTTCAACAACTGGTGAAACACCCGTTAACTGATATTGGATTGAAAAAATTCTTAGCTGATTGGGAAGCCCTCAAGTCTTCCACAAAATGACCGGCTGATAGTCTCGACCTCACCTGACTACCGTTGCTCAATCAGGTTCTTGGCGCGGCGAAAAACCGCATGAAACATGGTCCGAGTCAGCCTCCCGGTAAAGGTGTTTTGCTGACTCGGATGGTACGACCCCAATAACGTGACGTCCCAGGGGAGGGCATATTCCGCCCCATGGGAAAATTTCGGCCTTGGTGACGGAATCTTGTGCCCCATGGACTGGCAGGTTCGCACATATTCATCAAACGCTATTTTGCCAAGCGCGACGACGACCTGAACCCGACCTAACAAGCCCAGTTCTTCAACAAGGAATGAACGGCAGGCTTCGAATTCCTCTTTTGTCGGTTTATTGGCAGGCGGCGCACACCGCACAGCGGCCGCCACATAACAATTCTGCAGCGTCAGACCGTCCCCCCGATACACCGATTCGGGCTGGTTGGCAAAAGCAAAGGTATGAAGCGCGTCATACAACCAATCCCCACTTCGATCTCCCGTAAAGACCCGCCCTGTGCGATTTCCCCCGTGAGCGGCTGGCGCTAGACCGAGTACATACAACTGGGCTTGGGGATCGCCAAACCCTGGAATCGGGCGCCCCCAATAGTCCCAATCCTTAAAACGTTTCACCTTTTCTTTTGCCACTTCCCGACGGTAGGTGGTTAACCGCGGGCAAAAGGTGCAATCCGAAATAGTCTGTTGCAAGAGGTCAAGCGCGCGCATCACGGAGAATGGTACCATAGCGATCATTTATTCGGCAGAAGGGCCGTTGACGGAAATACCATATTAGGAAAATTCTGTATGCCTCAATCAAAAATTGTTATTCATTCATCGCAACCCAAATTCACACGAATCCTGAAAACTCTCATTCAGAGCGGTCTGGAAGCCGCTGATCCGGGTCAAGCAATGAAACGGTTGATCACCAGGAAAGCCCATAAACTTAGCGTTAACTCGGTTCGCTATGATCTCTCCACATACCAGCGGATCGTATGTGTCGGCGCGGGGAAAGCCTCAGGGCACATGGCCGTGGCACTTGAACAGACATTGGGAGTGTACTTAGAAGGTGGGATGGTCATCGTCAAGGATGAATATGGGACACCTTGTAAAAATATTCGTGTTGTCGAAGCCAGCCACCCGCAACCTGATGCTCGCGGCGTCCGCGCAACCCAACAGATTCTTAACAGCGTAGGATCCCTCACCAAACGGGATCTGCTCATCGTCCTACTTTCAGGAGGCGCATCGAGTTTACTCTGTGCTCCCACTCAGGGGCTGACGTTGACGGATACACGCAAGGCGACAAATCTCCTGTTGCGATGTGGCGCAACCATTCATGAACTCAATACTGTCCGAAAACACCTGTCTGCCGTAAAAGGCGGCCAATTGGCTAAGGCGACGAAAGCCCAAATCCTCACCGTTATCCTTTCTGATGTTCTAGGAGACAACCCGGCCACGATCGGATCCGGCCCAACCGTGCCAGATCCCACCACCTTCCAAGAGGCCAAGACCATTCTGGAGCATTATCAGATCTGGAACAACGTTCCTGAAAACGTTCGCAATCATCTAGATGAAGGCATACGAGGCCTCGTCCCAGAAACCTGGAAAAGCCGAACACGGCACCCGTCACGTTCTCACTCGATTATCTTGGCCAATAACCACACAGCCATTGACGGCATGGCCAAGGAAGCCAAGCGATTAGGGCTCCGCCCATGTATTTTAGAAACGCCATTGCAAGGTGAAGCTAAAGACCTGGGAACGATTCTTGGCGCGATGGCGAAAGATATCCGGGAATTCGGCAATCCCGTCCGCCCTCCGGCTTGTCTGATTGTCGGCGGAGAACCCACCGTAACGATCACCGGGAAAGGAAAAGGCGGCAGGACGCAGGAATGCGTGTTAGCGGCTGCGCAGGAACTGACTGGACTCCCCAACGTCGTGGTGGCAGGGTTTGGCACCGACGGAACCGATGGTCCCACAGACGTGGCTGGCGCCATGGTCGACGGAAAAACCGTTCAACGAGCGCTAAAAAAGGGACTTTCGATTGAGAACATGTTGGACAGACATGACAGCTACACCTTCTTCAAACAAGTCGGCGGCCATATCATCACCGGGCCCACACACACCAACGTCAACGATATCTATTTGATCATCGCCTTATAGTTTGCTATGAAATCTCTATCGTCATTCCTGCAAGTTTTTGGCAGGAATCTCCGTCATCTCCACCATGTCGGAAGCAAGACTTTCGCAATAGAAAACAGTCAATCATTTCGCCCTCCTTTGTAGGGAGTGGTGAGGGGAGGTAGAAGCAATTGAACGACGCCCAAAAAATGGTTCAAGAATTTCATGAGCAATTTGATATTCATATCTCCGCAACACCCTCGGCTCCTAATACCACCACCCAAACGCTTCGATTTCGGCTGATCCAGGAAGAATTCGAAGAACTCCAGGAAGCCATGCAGGAAAAAGATTTGCCGGCCATAGCGAAGGAACTGGCCGATCTCTTATATGTGGTCTATGGCACAGCAGTTTCCCTGGGAATTGACATGGAACCCGTATTCAAAGAAGTGCATCGCTCCAACATGAGCAAAGTCGGCGGCTACAAACGCGAAGACGGAAAATGGATCAAACCCTCAACCTACTCTCCTGCGTCTCTGGATAAAATATTAGAAGCTCAAGCCGTTTCAAAAACGCATCTAAAGGAACAGAGAACACAATGAATGAACAACGCCGGGAGAATGCTTCTTTGAAAAACCAACTTCCTGAATATGGAGACCTGGAGTCGGAACGTTTGAAGTTCTCCTTGTCATCTATGCTATCCCAACGCATGGCCTGGCTTGAAGAAGCGGTCGACATCTCAACAGTTAGGACCATTTCTGCCTCGACAAACTGGGTCCATGATGAGGGGAAATTGGGCTCTCTCTAACCCCTAGTGAGCTCAGAAACATCTGGCAAAGAAGGATTCTCATAAAACTCTCATGCCGGCTATTTGCTCTTTTTGGCTGACACTGCCACAATTCCTCATCCCCTCTGTATTGTTTCTTGCTGACTAACTCATTTGCTCTCTTCTTGTTTTTCTACGATCCAGTGGTTACCTTTAGAATTGCCGAAGTCTTTGGCAAACAAGCGACATGACTCACAGAAGGAGGATGATGCAATGCCACGATCTTTAAAGTATATGGTGCTCGGATTTCTCCTGTTGGGTGTGTCCCTGAGTGGGTGTGGGTATAACGACCTTCAGGGCTTGGATGAAGAAACCAACGCGGCCTGGAGCGAAGTCCTGAATCAATACCAGCGACGTGCTGATTTGATTCCTAATTTAGTGGCAACGGTTAAGGGGTACGCTGCTCATGAAAAGGATACCTTGGAGGGAGTCACACAAGCTCGTTCACAAGTGGCGGGGATCAAAGTAACACCTGAGGTCCTTAACGATCCTGCCCTCTTTCAAAAATTTCAAGAAGCCCAACAGGGGCTCACGTCTGCCTTGTCTCGGTTGATGGTCGTCGTGGAAAAATATCCTGAGCTCAAAGCGAACGAGAATTTTCGTGATCTGCAAAGCCAATTAGAGGGCACAGAAAACCGTATCACTGTGGCTCGGAAACGCTATATTGAAAGGGTTGCTGAATATAATAAGGGCGTTCGGTTTTTCCCGACGAATTTAACAGCCAAATATCTTTTAGGACTTGAGGTGAAACCGAATTTTACCGTAGCGGACGAAAAAGCGATCGCCACGCCTCCTGAGGTGAAGTTCTAATCGACATTGAGGAACATGCTCGCTATGCAACCCATGAGATGGTCGCCAAGTCGGTGGGCTCACGAACTTGGGTGGCATGGAACTCTGGGCATCCTCCTCCTGGTATCAGCAGCATGGGCTTTGGAAGTTCCCCCACTCACCGGTCGTGTGGTGGACCGTGCCCACATCCTTTCTCCAACCGTTCTTTCTGACCTCAATTCGGTTCTTGCTGCACACGAAGCCAAGACATCTAACCAAGTCGCCGTACTCACGCTTCCCTCTTTGGAAGGTCAACCGTTAGAAGACTTTTCCCACCAGGTGGCTACTGCTTGGGCGCTTGGGAAAAAGGGGACAGATAACGGCGTGCTTTTCTTGATCGCGATCAAAGAAAAGAAATTGCGGATAGAAGTGGGCTATGGACTGGAAGGAACCTTAACTGATGCCAAAAGCTCACAAATTATTCGGCATGAAATTGTTCCCCGGTTTCGAGCAGGTGATTTCTCCGGAGGCATTGTTGCGGGAACCCAGGCAATTGTGGCCACCATTGAAGGCACCTATACCAATTCAAATCCTCCACTTAACACCTCTACGCCACAGCAAGGACTTTGGGGAACCTTCGGGTTGGCCGTTGCTATTGGTACGTTTATCGGGCTGTTCCTCGGGGCAGGGCGACGCATCAATGGGAGTATAATTGGCGGAATTATCGCCTTTCTTGTGGGCATTCCCGCAGCGTTTTGGATTGCTGTTTGTGCAGCTGCCGCAGCCCTTTTCCTTGTGAATCTATTTTTACGTACAGGTAGTCCCTCATCTCGTGACCCGTTTGCCCATGATTCCGGATTAGGTTGGCCGGTCGGTGGCCATATTGGGCGGACCGGAAACTTTGGTCAAGGATTCGGAGGAGGTTTTGGTGGGGGTGGCGGTGGATTTGGCGGTGGCGGGGCGTCAGGAGGGTGGTAAATGTCTTTCTCTGAACACGATCAAGCACACATACGCCAGGCTGTAGCTGAAGCTGAACGCCAGACACGCGGTGAAATCGTACCGATGATTATTGAACGTTCTGCCCTCTATAGGGAGGCTCGATACCGGGCAGGCATTGGCTGTGCCTTTTTGATGCTCAGTATTCTCTTGACCATTGAATGGGAATGGATGCCCTGGGGATGGCATGCCATGAATGCAGGCTGGCTTTTGCTCTCTGTAATCATCGCGTATGGCCTGGGATATTGGATGGGGACTTTTTCTCCGGTGATTCGATTTCTGACGTCACATGAACGAATGGCTTATAAGGTGAATATCCGTGCGCACCAAGCCTTTCTCGAAAACGGGCTTCATCGAACCGAATTGGGAACCGGTGTACTCATACTCATTTCCTTATTGGAACATCGCATTGAAGTGTTGACGGATCATCCCATTCTTGATCAGGTTCCCCAGCAGACATGGAACGACATGGTTGAGGGTATCCGAGGAGGATTTCAAAAAGGTAACCCCGTGGAATCTCTGTGCCACGCGATTGCGACGTGCGGACGTGTTTTAGCTGAGGTCTTCCCTGCGACACATGAGGAGACTAACCCTAATGAACTTCCCAATGACCTTCTTCAAGATTCCTAATCCTCTTACCAACCTTCTACACCTTCACAAGCATATTATCGATCAATCGAACATGGCCGAGTCGAACGGCTGCCAAGAGCACCATACTTCCCTTCGCCACGGTCAACGGCTTCAAGCTTTGTGCCTCACAGACGGCAAGATATTCAATGGCTATTTCCTTCGATTGGCTTAACATTTTCTTCATTTCTCTTTGAATCAGGGACACCTGGCGTTTCCCCAATTGTATTGACTTCACCCCCTGGCGTAACGCGACCGAAAGACAAGCGGCTTGTCGTCGCTGGATTTCTGATAGATAGCAATTGCGTGAACTGAGAGCGAGACCATCCGATTCTCGAACAATGGGACAACGCACAATTTTTGTGTCGATATTCAGATCTTTCACTAATTGTTTGATAACCAACAACTGTTGGTAGTCTTTCTGACCGAAATACGCTTGATTGGGCCTGACCAGACATAACAATTTTGTTACGGCGGTGGTGACGCCTTCAAAATGCGTAGGGCGAGCCTCCCCTTCCCAATGTTCACTGAGCCGATTCACCCGCACCGTTGTCTGGAAATTCTGGGGATAGAACTCTTCGCCAGACGGCACAAAGAGCAAGTCCACGCCAGCCTCCCGACACAGCTGTTGGTCCGCTTTAAGATTTCTCGGATAGCGGCCTAAATCTTCGGCAGGCCCAAACTGCAATGGATTCACAAAGATGCTGACGATAACCATGGAACAATGTTTTCGCGCCTGACGAATGAGAGAAAGGTGCCCCTCATGCAGCGCACCCATCGTGGGTACAAATCCGATTTGCTGGTTCTCGTGTTTGCGTCGCCAGGCTTGTAGCCCACGAATCGACCGAATGGTACGCATGGGTTTTACGATAGGGGTGGAACTGAACAGGCCAGCCTTGAACGATATTTTGACCCGGGCTTGATGTCCAGTTTATTCACACGACTGGGGTCTTGGATTGCCTCCAACAGCTCGCTCATGGAGCGGTGCAACGTTGGATGTTTCAATGCTGGATCCAATTCCACCAACGGTTCCAGGACAAATCGACGCTGATGCAGACGAGGATGAGGGACGGTTAACCCTGGTTGATCAATGCAGTGCTGGCCAAATAGCAGTATGTCGAAGTCTATGGTACGCGGACCATGTCGATCCGTATCCTCACGGCCTAATGCTCGCTCCGTTTCTTGCAAAATGCCCAAAAGACGGGTGGGACTCAAGGAGGACTCCACCCGCACGACGCCATTGTAAAACCAGCTTTCTCCCAGTCTCCCCTCGGGATCGACTGGTTCCGTTTCATAGTACGATGAGACGCCCGTAACCCGTGACAGAGGCAGCAGATTCATGAGGGCAATCGCCCGATCACAGAACTCTTGTCGATCTCCCAGGTTCGACCCGAATCCAAGGTAGATTATTTCTTCAGGCATTTTTTTCTCTCTTTACGTTATCTACCGATATGTTCCCTGAGAATACTGGGAATCGGAAGGGGTCCTTTATGGACTTCATAAAAAATGATAGAGCGGCTTCCATCTTGTAATGAACAGGATGAATTGTAGTTCTAGGAAGGTTAAACTGTCGAGGGATTTGGGGAAATGAATGTGGGGACATCCTCTTTTACAGGATTGTCCCCACCAAACTATCAAGACACGTTGACAACATCTACCACAAAATGGATTTCACACGGGACCGTTGTTTCGATTCTGGCACAGCTCGTTTGGCAAGAACCGTCGGTTGCGAAGGACTCATTTCCTGGAAAGCTTCGTTGCGCTTATTGGCCATGGCTGCGGAAATACCCAAATAGACCTTTCGCGCCGCTTCAGACCACTTAGGATCAAAGGCTGCTCCTTTGAAGGCTGCTTCTGCGGCTTTTTTCTCATCATGCGTTAATGGTCGATCTTGTTGCTGCATTACTCTCCTCCATCTGCTCTTGACTGCCTATCAATAAATTAGTGGACGAGGGGTCGTGGTTCTTTTTCTGCTTGAATGCGTTTTCCGCAATTCAAACATGCAAAGTACAATATACTCAACCCGACCTCTAAGTCCACGGCTCGCTCCATCACCATCGAACCCTGACATTTTTCACAAATTTTCATGGCGTCCCTTCTGTGATTGTTGGTTCACTGGTTTGCTTGAGCAAATGATATGCCTAACATCCTGTCGTCAAGAATATGCAGCATTGACAACTAATTTCTGCTAACAAAGCCACAAACCTTCAGAAAAGTTCCCCCACAAGAATTCACCAGGGAATACCCCGAGAAGCATCCCGTTAAAATTCTCGACAACCCGAACTAATCCTCATTGCCGGTCAATGACAGATACTCATCTTTACTGGAACCTAGGGTGCCATTGAATACTCAGAAGGCGTTAACGATCCCGACAACACAGAAACAAGATTGGGGATTTGTGAATGCCAGGGAATTCTCTATGAGGAAGAGGAGGAGAGGTTTCGCACTAACCTAAAAGACCGAAGGGGATTGAAAGGAGCAAGAAAGCCACCACGTCACCCAATCTGAAACCCATTGCAAATTGAGCAAGAGAGTAAAAAGCCGATTAGATCTTCATGGATAGCTCATGTAGGGAAGGAGCAAGAAAGTTCGCGCACATCGGTTAATATTCTTGTCTAATACGAGAGGAAGGCTATACATCCCCCATGCGGATACGTCCGTTGAAGACACCTCCAATTTCCACCGAGAGTTGAGGAGCACTCAGTGTCCCATGAATCAATCCAGGAGCGAGAAGTTTAATGGATTCCTTGGCAACCACATCACCATGAATAGATCCTTTACAGATCACCGTGCCGGCTTCAATCTTTGCCTTAACAACCGCCCGATCTCCGACAACCAATGTGCCTTTAGTATGCACAGTACCTTCTAAACGTCCGTCAATTTGCACATTGCCTTCGTACCAAATTTCCCCGATACATTCGACACCTTTACCAAAAAATGCCACCACTTCTTTCTTGGCCGGCAGAACTGGAGATACCACTTGAAACGATTTTTGAGATCCCAGTGAAGTCGCAAAATCCTGCGTCGGGGTCATCACATCCAATTCACTCATTACAGCCATCGAGTCTCCCTCCTCTTCGAGTTATTCCGTCCATTCCCTATCTCGACATCCAACCATGAAGCCTTCAACTTCTCGTAGCTTACCTGAGTTTCTCTCTAAATCAACTTAAAGTCTCTTTCAAATGAAATAAATCTAAATGGTGCGGACCTTTGCGCCCTATCGTGGACCGAGGAGGATATTCTCTTGCTGGCCAGCATCTCGGGCTATCATGTCTGCAACTTACGAATAACCAATAGCCAACTAGGCCACCGTCCATCAGTCAAGCAAAACACGGCCCACCCGTTCAAACATCGTCGAGCAACGCAAGCTCCATCCAACTGCACAACATAGGATTTTCCGGAGTGATACGGGCCTTCAAGATAATTGGGGGGTAAAGAGGTGTACCCCTAGCAATGCCGTGAATGCGGTCACCCCATTTCAAGGGATCGGTGATAATCACACGGCGGGCCTTCTTCAGAAGGCTCGCCAACATTCATTCACGGCAATGCAAGCACGGACTCAGAATATCGGGGACGGATTCCTACAGACGCGGAGTTCAGACTCATTTGCAAATTTGGAAATACGATTTTCCTCAAGGATTACTTAGCAGACAATGGTAGCTCTGATATGTTCAGCCTCAATATACGGATCCTAATCGGCGGCATGAGACCCGCTATCCGCTTACGAAAAAGCCCAGCGAATGCGCCCCCACCATACGCAGCCTTCATTCATATGTCATTGCTTATCTTCGAGAAGAATGACGAAATTATTCGGCCATCTGTGAGAAGAAAATGTAGATGAATACCATCAAGTTCCCCTCCTTATGTAAACAATCGTCACGCTCTACCGAGCGCAAACCGCCAAGACTTAGAAAATTTCCCTATAGAGAAAGAAACCGGAACTCCATCCTCAATTGGCTACGCTGGCAATATCTTCCTCCTGCCTGTTATTCCTGCACGACAATGTGCGTGTCGGTTTCTTCGACGCCGGGAATCGTGTGAATTTTAGTCATGATGAGGTTCGACAACGCACGATCATCTGACGCATTCACCAATCCAAAGATATCCGGCTGACCAAAACAGGCATGCGCCTGTTCCACTTCTGGAAACGCTTTCAACGTCGCCAAGACATCTTGGGTTTTCCCGGCTTTGACTTTCATTAATATGTACGCTTTTGCTGCCATCACAACCTCCTTGTTCCAGATCAATGCGCCAAACCCATCTTGAAATCTGGGCTCATGTTCTCTAGCCCCTGTTTTATCATAGATGATGCTGTGGTTCCATGGCCCAGCCTTCCTCCTCTTTCACTTCATATTGACAGGGTTCGGCGCCTGCCAATTGGATGGGTGGCGTCGAGACTTCACATGATTTAGTCTTACCTTGAAGAGGTGGTGACGCCAAGTTCCGTTTCATTAATCCCCAGTGGTACAGAAAGGAACATCTCTATTTGACCGATGGAAATCGGTTCTTTAACCGAGCTGGGCCTGGCCTGGTCGAATCATGGGAAATTTTCGTCCCACGTTTTCATTCCACCAGTTTCCAATTTGGTCATTCGGGCACTGGTTGGCGTAAATGACACCCTACCCGTTGACCAACTCTCTCGACATTTGCTACATAGGAATGATTCCTAAACAAGAATAAGATCAAATTATTTCATGAACCTTTCCCTTGATGACATTCAACAAAAATTTCGTGGTTGCGGCTTGAAATCCACTCCGCAACGAACGGCAATTTACCGAGCCCTCGTTCACAGTACGGCTCATCCCACTGCGGAAGATCTCTTTGCCCAGGTATCGCCAACTTACCCTATGTTATCTCTGAACACGGTGTATTACACTTTAGGCGTGTTGCGCAAAGCCGGCCTCGTACAAGAAGTGAACATCGGCCATGATCGAGCACGTTTTGATGCGAACCTCTCTCCGCATCATCACGTGATTTGTCTCGGGTGTCGGACCATTCTGGATGTCATGGACCCAAGATTGAACCGTCTGACCTCCCCATCCGGACTTCCCAAAGATTTTGAAATTACCAATTATCAAGTAGCCTTCCGAGGCTATTGCGGACCCTGCCGCCGATCACCACTACTAATGGCCACTTGATCATCGGGGAAACGCCCCGTTTCACAATAAAGGAGGATTGCATGGGTAACAGTTTAAAAGGAACCAAAAGTCATGAAAATTTAAAAGCGGCCTTTGCCGGCGAATCGCAAGCAAACCGCCGGTATTTGTACTTTGCTAAACGCGCGGATATCGAAGGGTACACGGATATTGGCGGCCTCTTCCGAGACACGTCGG
>QJYE01000301.1 GCA_003235785.1 Nitrospirota bacterium | reverse complement strand
CTAAGCGGTCCATATTTCGCCGATTTCTTGGACCATAGTCCCACTATGTGCCGGCGAAATCGCCAAAATCTGACCTCGCTCAGCCGCTTTTTCGCTCTCGATTCCCTAAGTCCGACAGGCTCCTAGTTGCGGTAAATGACCTCAAAGAGAAAAGGGAGGGTCTTTCGCCCCTTCCTGGAGGGAAATTGATGACTCTTCAAAACCATACCATGCTTCAGGAGTACCAGCTAGCTTAGGCCGTCCCTTGTGGAAGGAGTGGTTACTGGGGATAATGTCTTAATGAACACACTTGAAGATCTTTTATTTGAGAATACCTATGCGGCGTTACCTGACGTGTTTTCTGAACGGGTGAAGCCGACGCCGTTTCCGAATCCGTACGTCGTGAGTGTGAACCCTGGAGCTGCGGGTCTGTTGAATTTAGATCCGGGAGAATTTACGCGGCCGGACTTTGCTGAATATTTTTGTGGAGCCAAATTGCTTCCCGGGAGCGATCCGATTGCGATGCTCTATTCGGGGCACCAGTTCGGACATTATGTGCCTCAGCTTGGTGATGGACGAGCGATTATGCTAGGCGAGGTCAGAAATGAAAATGGTGAACGGTGGGAACTGCAACTCAAAGGTGCTGGACTTACGCGGTTTTCGCGTGATGGGGATGGGCGGGCCGTCTTACGTTCCACAATCCGGGAATATCTCTGTGGGGAAGCCATGCATGCTCTGGGCATTCCCACGACACGAAGTTTGTGTATTGTGGCCGGGGAAGAAATTGTCTGGCGGGAATATCCGGAACCTGGGGCGATGCTGCTTCGTATGGCACCATCCCATGTCCGGTTTGGATCGTTTGAAGTCTTTTTTTATCGACGCCAATATGAGTATCTGAAGCTCTTAGCCGATTATGTGATCGACCATCATTATCCGCATGTTCGTGAGGCGGAGAATCCCTATGCACGCCTGTTGCATGAGGTGGCAATGCGGACCGGTCATTTGGTGGCCCAATGGCAGGCGGTGGGTTGGGCCCATGGGGTGCTGAATACCGACAATATGTCTATTTTGGGATTGACCATGGATTATGGGCCCTATGGGTTTATGGAACGCTATGATCCGACATTTATTTGTAACCATTCGGATCACCAGGGCCGGTATTCCTTTCAACACCAACCGGATATTGGTTATTGGAATATTCGAGCGTTAGGTCAAGCGTTGTCCAATTTAATAGATGAAGAATCCCTGAAGATGGCGCCGCAGCTTTATGAACAGGCCATGCTTGAGAAATATGCGGAGTTGATGCGAGCCAAACTTGGATTGGCCGAAAGCCATGCGGGCGATGATAAACTGGTGACTGATCTCTTAAATCTGATGGATTCCAGCCGAACCGATTATACGACCTTCTTTCGGGCGCTGGGAAATTTTCAGCAGGAGGCTTCTGCCGACAATTCAACTATTCGTGATTTTTTTCTTCATCGTGAGGCGTTTGATGATTGGGCTTGCCGTTATCGTGAACGATTGCTGGCCGAGAAAAGCCAGGATGCCGAACGGAAGATTCGCATGGATGGGGTGAATCCCAAATATGTTCTTCGGAATCATTTGGCAGAACGCGCCATCCAACAAGCCGTACGAGAAAAAGACTATTCCGAGATCGACCGGCTTCTGGAGTTGCTGAGTCATCCGTTTACCGATCAGCCAGGTATGGGGGCCTATGCCCTGCCGGCCCCGGATGATAGCCTGCCGATCATCGTGAGTTGTTCTTCGTAACGGGACTGTGTAAGCAGGCAGTAACGCCGTTCTCGCCTCGTTGCCGGAGAATGGTTCTTTGTTTATGCCAATTCTCTCTAACTTTCCCCTTTTTACTTTTCACGACCATCCTCATTCCTTATGCGCCTGATCTTCATATCCATCATCTTGATTGGGTTGGTGCTGGGTCCACAGCTTTGGGTGTGGTGGGTGTTCCGGCAGTACCGGCAACCGCGCGAAAATTGGCCTGGAACCGGCGGTGAGCTGGCGCGTCATTTACTGAATCGATTTGGCCTGCAAGAGGTGCGTGTCGAACCGACTCCCATGGGCGATCATTATAACCCCGAAACCAAATTAGTGGGCCTGTTGCCGCAACATTACAATGGCAAGTCTTTGACCGCCGCCGTCATCGCAGCCCATGAAGTGGGCCATGCCTTGCAGGATCATGATGGGTATTCGCTCCTCAAAGAGCGAGCGCATCTGATCAAATTTGCGCAGAAAGCCGAAAAAGCAGGCTCATACTTGATGTTGGGTATTCCCGTGTTGGCCGGGATTACCAGAATTCCTGCCGTGGGTCTCGCCGTGTTGGTGGTGGCCATAGGTACCATGAGTGTGTCGGCCTTGGTCCATCTCATCACCTTGCCAGTGGAATGGAATGCCAGCTTTCGTCGGGCGTTGCCCATTCTTGAAGAAGGGGGCTATTTAGCACCGACGGATATGGAGGGCGCCAGACGTATACTTAAAGCGGCGGCCTTAACCTATCTGGCCTCTTCGCTGTTCAGCCTCGTGAATATGTGGCGATGGATTCGCCTCGTCCGCCGGTGATTTCGAACTCCCTCGCCCTTAAGCAAGAGGGTTGGGATTGAGGGTGAAGAGCCTATTTATTAGTTCAAACACTATACAAAAAAAAGGGGGGGAGTGGAGAAATGCCGATGAACGCTCGCTTCCCCCACCCCTTCGTAAGACGACGCAAGCCGTTAAAACGAGATAACTTTCTCACGCTCGGCAACAGCTTGAATATAATCAGGCATGCCCTTGATCGTCGCCCCTTCGACCAGGTCTGTTTCTTTCACTTGTCGAGCCACCGCACAAGCCCCGCAGACCCATAGGGGAATTTTAGCCGCCTGCACCGCTGCCAGTAGATCTTTGAGCGGTGTGAGGTTGACCCCAACCACGTGGTCCGCCGTTCCCTTGCGGCCCAGCGTCACCGCCTCGCTCCACAACCACAACACGACGTCATGGCCTTGTTCCTTGGCGGTTTTTGCCGCCATAAAGGGGAGTGTTGCGAGCGTGGGATCATCCGTTCCTCGGCTTCCGGAAATAAGAAAACGTGTCATGGTTCTGCCCTCCTCTTCACATTATTTGCATACTTACAAGGGAGTTCGGCCCTCAAGAGCCGACCTTCTTCATTATGGGTATGAAGAAGCAAAAACGACACCAAGTTGGTTTATGCAGTGTTGATGCTACGTTCGGGTGGAGAATTGGGCATGTCACATGTGAGTATTGATCCAAAGCTTTCCACACTTGGGGAAAATTCGGACAGAATCGAAATCTTTTGCTGTGGCAATGGGCTACAGTAACGCAATGAGGCTCGATAAGCGTTGAAAATCAAAAGACTCTCTTGTCTGGCATGGTGGGTTTGCCTGGAGAAAGCTGATATTCTGACCTTGAAATATCATGGGGATGAACGAGGCATTCAGCATGAAGAAGGTTTCCTAAGTATGAACCCCGTCCAACTGACACCTAATGCCAAACAGGTCGTGGAAGCCCGATACCTCAAACGCGACGAACATGGCCAGCTTGTTGAAACCCCTGATGCCCTGTTCCATCGTGTGGCCACGGCAGTGGCGAGTGTGGAGCCCCTTTTCGGGGACGCCAAAGACGAATCATATTGGAAGGAGAAGTTTTACGAGCTCT
>QJYE01000470.1 GCA_003235785.1 Nitrospirota bacterium | reverse complement strand
GCATGGATAAACGTGGCTTTGAAAGATGAGAGTCCTTTGGCGCGAGCGGTTCTGAGAAAATCTTCACCGAAGATCTCTAGGAGGCTGCTTCGAATCATTCTGGCAAGAATGGCGGCCATTCCTGTGCCCAGCGTGATGGCTGGTAGTACAACGGCGTTCCAGCCTTTCATCCCGCTAACGGGAAACCACCCGAGCCACAAGGCGCCGACAAGAATCAATAACGGGCCCATCCAGAAATTGGGGATGGACATGCCGAATACGGCAAATCCCATGGCCCCGTAATCAAATATCGAATGCTGACGCGTCGCAGCCAACAGGCCAAGTGGCAGGGCAATGAGAAGCGCGATGCCCAAGGCGCTAAGGCTAAGATGTAGCGTGGCTGGAATGCGTTCCAGGAGGAGATCACCTATGGGGCGCCCGGAAAAGAGGGAATGCCCAAAGTCGGCTTGGGCGAGGGCGGTGAGATAGTTCCACCATTGTTCGTGAAGCGGGAGATGCAAACCTAATCCCTGCCGTAAGGCTTCACGGTCAGCGGTCAGTGCGGATTCTCCCAGCATGACATCAACGGGATCTCCGGGAATCATGTGGATGAGAAAAAATACCAGGCTGATGACGCCCAGTAGGCCTCCGAATGCGCTGAGGATTCGTGTGAAAATAAAATGAGGCATCATCCAGAAGAAGCGGGTCAGGAATCCATGAAAGGCCAACGAGAAAAAGGCAATGCCAGAATCATGCGCCACCTTGTTGAGCCACTTGAGTGTTGGTAGTGGGCGATGATGTCCATTCAACGTGCTGCAGGCCATCGTAATTGCCGTCGGATTTGAGTACGTAGCCTCGAATGGCTGTGGTGGAAAGGGAAAAATGATCTTCATACCAGAGGGGTACGTACGGCAGTTGGTCTAAGAGGCGTGTTTGCAAAGCTCTATAGAAGGCCAGTTGTGCGGTGCGTTCAGACGCATGTTCCGCATCGACAATCAGCTGGTCAGTGGTCGGATCAGCATATCGCCCGCGATTGACGCCGACGGGAGGAGCGGATTGACTGTGAAAGGCTTGTCGAAAGATATCCGGCGTTTTGAGACCGACCCAGGCCAAGCTGTACATTTGGAATCGTCCCGTTTTGATATCCCCGTAAAAAGTGCCCCAGTCATGACTGTGAATCGACACGTCAATGCCGACTTGTTGAAGTTGATCTTGAATGATCGTAGCCAAGCGTAATCGAAAGGGGTCTGTGGAGGTTTTATAGATAAGCGTGGGCCGTTTCTGGTCATTGAACCCTGCTTGTTGCAAGAGTGCCTTCGCACGTGCCGGATCATAGGGGTAGCCTTGAATCTCAGAGTTTCCAAGCCAATGATCGGGGGGAAAGAGGAATTGGGCTGGTCGGGCGCGACCTCCCAGCACATATTGAATGATTGCCGGTCGATTGATGGCATAAGCCATCGCTTTTCGGACGAGCTCTTGTCCCACTACCGGATCCTGATGATTGAAGCCGAGATAGGCAAAATTTGATCCCTGTTTTTGGCGTAAGGAAATAGAGGGTTGCGCGGAGACATAGGTGACTAATTCTGGAGGCAGGTCATTTTGGATGAGATGAATCTCGCCGGCTAATAACTTGAGTGTCCGCACGGTTGGGTCCAAAACCGTAACCAATTCTATGAGTTGTGCGTCTTGGCACCGCTTGAGGATGAGACGGGTGTCATCTGGCCTTTGCTGAAAAAGAAAGGGACCACTGCCCACGGGATGGTCATGAAAAGGATGGTTTGCGGCAATAAGGTTTGCCGGCAGAATACCGATAATAACATAACCCGGGAATAACGGATCGGGGTGTGCCAAAAAGAAATCAATGGTTGATTCTGAGGGTGTTTCGATTCGGCTGATGTTTTGCAAAAGCCCTCGATGGGGAGACATCGTTTTTGGATTAAGCAATGAAGTATAGGTCGCTTCGACATCCTGCACAGATAGTGGCGTGCCATCCGGAAATAATGGTCGTGGGTCGATGAGCGTAAAGCGATAGTGCGTGGGAGTGAGGGCCTCCCAGCTGGCCAGAGAAGGAATCGGGGTGGCATCGTCTGCAAAATCGACAAGCCGGGAATAGAGGAGCCGATTGATTCTGGCTGAAGTGGCATCAGTAGCAAAACGCGGGTCTAATTGTGTTGGGGCATGGGCCAGGCCAACGCGAATGGTGTGATCGGGCTCCGATTCCGAGCAACCCCAGGTGAAGAAACTTAATACGATGAAAAGCCAGACAATTGTCACGAAACCTCAGGAAATACGTAAGCAACGCGGATTGGGAAAAGAATGGGGCAATGGTCATCACGTTGTTTCTGTAATTCTACAAGTATTCCTCACTTCAAGAAAGAGCAAAACGTGAATTGAAGGACAGCACTCATCATCTTGCCGTCACGAAACCATAAAGGAGAGCACGAATGAGCGGTACTATCACGATTCCCAACTATGGGAATGCCACATTTGAAGATACGGAAAAAGAAAGAGGCGCGAGTAAAACGGCTACGAAGATCCGTAGTTTGCCCGCACCGACGACGATAGCAGAAACCGGTTTGCCGGAAGAATTGCTTGTGCAGATATTGGTACGGGCATTGTTTACCCATGGAGAACTAACTGAACGGACTGCCGGGGAAATTATGAAGTTGCCCTTTGGGGTGATGAAAGAATTGTTTACGCTCATTCAACGCGACAAGTTTTGTGAGGTCAAGGGGCATGGGGAATCACTCGGCGTTTTGCTCCGGTATGTGTTGACGGAAGTGGGACGTGAACGAGCCAAGGCGTATCTGGAGCTCTGTCGCTATGTGGGCCCGGCACCGGTTCCATTGCAGCAATACATCGACATGGTAAAAAGTCAGCCGGTGAGTGGCTTGACGATTGATCGGCGGACGGTCACGGCCGCAACGGAACATTTGGTGCTCACTCCTGGCACGATAGACCAGATTGGGGAGGCGGTAAATTCCGGATGGGCGATCTTTTTGTACGGGCCTCCTGGAAATGGGAAGACGGTCATGGCCGAAGCCATTGGTAAAATGTTGGAAGCGGTCGGTGCTGGAGAGGTGTATATCCCCTATGCCATGGAAGTGGATGGCCAAATCATTCAAGTGTATGACCAAATTACCCATGTGAAAGTCGATGTGCCTCAAGAAGCAACCCGTTCGCTGATCGAAAATAAAAAGGAATATGATGCACGCTGGGTGCTGTGTAAGCGGCCGATTGAGTTTGCTGGTGGGGAGTTAACCATGGCCACGCTGGATTTGGCCTTTAATCCATCCTCGAAATATTACAAGGCTCCACCCCATATTAAAGCTAACGGAGGGGTGTTTCTGATTGATGACTTTGGACGGCAGCTGGTGCGTCCCAGAGATTTGCTCAATCGTTGGATTGTGCCCTTAGAGAAACGAGTGGATTACCTGACCCTGCATACCGGGAAAGTTTTCCAGATTCCGTTTGATACGATTGTCTTGTTTGCGACCAATTTAGAGCCCGCTAAGCTTGCGGATGAAGCCTTCCTTCGACGTATCCGGAATAAGGTCTATATTGCCGATCCGACCCCCGAACGCTTTAAGCAGATCTTTGAAGAAGTCTGCATCAAAAAAGGCGTGCCCTATGATTCTGACGCTGTCGACTACCTTCTGAAGGATGTGTATGAAAAGTATCAACTCAA
>QJYE01000148.1 GCA_003235785.1 Nitrospirota bacterium | reverse complement strand
CTGGCGAAACTTGAGGAGTTGGCGCACCACGTCGAGGGTGGATGTGGTGGTCTCGACGGAAATCAGGGCGTCTCCCAGCCTCGGAATCGTTGAGGCTTTATTCGACAGGCCGCGGGCGAGGCGGTGCTCATTGAGGTAAAGGGTGAAATCCAGGCCGGTGACCTCTAAATCAAAATCATTGGGATTGCGCACACGCAGGTCGACCTGCAGCCGTTGTTCAAACATTGTGGTGTCCAACGGAGTGATACTAACCAGCAGAACTTCTGGAGATTCCGGTTGTATCGACGCAGGAATAATGGACTGGCAACTGGTCAAAAACAGAACGCTGCATACTACTGTGAGTGCGCCCCACCATGGCTTCATCAACATCATAGAAAATCATACCGCAATTCCCATGGCAAAGCGAAACATTGGTCAACCCATCGTGCTTGTCGATTCCAGGCATGAATCCAACTGGCATATAAAAGCCCGTTCGGCAATCAGAGAAAATGCCTTTTGGGGTATCTCAGGGTAACCACGATATTCTGAGTTCCCTCTTCCGTTGTGGCAGAAATATTCGAGGTTGTCATTCTGATCTATTCGACGAAATCTATCCTGAGCCAGGCCGAAGGGCTCAGAACAAGGCTCTGGCGAAGGATCCGCACCCGCAGCGAACCCACACTGCGTCAGAAAACACCTCTCCCTATTCCGTCATTCCCGACAGTTATTGAGCCTGCCCCGGCAGCCATTGGCAGGGGTGTATCCATCTGAAAGGGAACGACGACGGGGCCGGTGAGGACGGTTGGGCTTGTTGGGTTTGGATGAAGGTCCGGTGACGAATGTCGGGCGTGTCAGGGGGGAAAGATTGAATATTCGTTTACGGGTGGGGAGTGAGATAGATGTCGAAGCGGTATTTTTTTGTTTTGATGGAGGTCTGGGGTTTGATCCCGGCCAGGAACTTTGCATAGGCGGGGCGTTTGACCACGACGCGGTTGGCGGCAATTGTGAGCGCCAGGGTAAGCAATTCATCGGCATCCTCATCCTGTCCGACGACTTCTTGTAATATTCGCATTTCTTTTTTGACGAGCGCCGATTTTTCTTTATGCGGAAACATGGGGTCGAGATAAATGACTTCGGGTTCAAAGGGGGTCCGTAAGAGTTCTTGCTGGCTCTCTCCACAGCTGAGGGAGAGCTTGTCTTTGACTAATGCCCCGATTTTCTCATCTTGTTCGGCCAGGCGGACACCATCTTCAAGAAGTTTGGCGATGACATCTGAGCGTTCGATCATGTGCACGCGGCAGCCCATGGTGGCTAGCACGAAGGCATCACGTCCCCAACCGGCCGTGGCATCGACAATGTTAGGGCGATGCCCTTTTTTGATGCCTACCGCTTTGCTGATGGCTTCGCCACCTGCATGCCCATATTTTCTCCGATATGCCGTTTTGCCTGAGAGAAAATCAATGACGATTGGTGTCATGTTTGGTTGCTCTAAATTGACCAATCCCAACCGCGCATTTCTCATTTGAAGCGAATAGTTCATAGACAAGATGTGTTTTTTCATGCTGAGACAGAGGGAGGAATGTATTTCCTGGAAAGGGTAAGACCCATCACCATGCTACCCATCCTCTCAACTAATGTACAGAAGGAAATGGGTGGAAGAAAGTGAAGATAGATTCTCAATAAGCATCTTGGGTATGACAAAGAGGGGGGACGGGAAGGGACGGAGTCAGAGGAAAAAGGATGTCGATATCCTCGACCGGGGACCAGTGGGTTTGTGGTGTATTTCATCTAATCGGCAATACCTTCCGTTCACTCTGAGCCTGTCGAGGGGAAGCTGCCATTGGGGAATGCAGGGAAGGGTTCGACAAGCTCACCACGAACGGCATAGAAGAGATCCTACAACCCAGCACTAGAGAGGGTTGGGTGGCATCGATGCTTCAGGAAACCATTTCTTCCGGAACCAGAAGGCGACATTGACGAGCGCTAAGAGGACTGGCACTTCGACGAGCGGTCCGATGACGGTGGCAAAGGCGACGGCCGATCCCAGGCCGAATGCGGCGATGGCCACGGCGATAGCCAGCTCAAAATTGTTGCTGGCGGCGGTGAAGGATGTGGCCGTGGTTTTGCCATAGTCTGCCCCAATGAGTTTGCCCATGCCAAAGCTGACGAGAAACATGATGACGAAATAGAGGATGAGTGGCCAGGCAATTTTCACCACATCGCCTGGCAGGGTGAGCACCAGGCTTCCTTTGAGGGTAAACATGGCAAATATGGTGAACAGCAGCGCGATGAGCGTGATGGGGGCGATCTTCGGGAGGAACCGCTCTTCATACCATTGAGAGCCTTTAAGCCTGAGCCCTATCCACCGGGAGAGAAACCCACACGCAAAGGGGATGCCGAGATAGATGAAAACACTTTCGGCGATCGTCTGGAAGCTGACCTTGACAAGGTGTACGGATAATCCCATTAGGGGCGGCAGGATTTCTAAATAGAACCAGGCCAATCCACTGAAAAAGATCAATTGGAAGAGACTGTTGAAGGCCACCAATGCAGCCACATATTGGTTATCGCCTTCCGCGAGTTGATTCCAGACCAGGACCATGGCAATACAGCGTGCCAGCCCGATGAGGATAAGGCCGGTCATGTATTCCGGCGAATCGCGGAGAAACGTGACCGCTAGACTAAACATGAGGAAAGGGCCGATGATCCAGTTTTGGATGAGTGAGAGAAGGAGAATTTTCCAATCACGAAAGATGAGTGGCAGCTCTTCGTATTTCACCCGAGCGAGCGGCGGGTACATCATCAGTATGAGGCCGATAGCGATGGGGATGTTGGTCGTCCCCACCGAGAAGCTGTTGACCAATGCGGATGTCCCGGTGAAGACCGACCCAATCGTGACGCCTGTCGCCATGGCTAAGATGATCCAGGCTGTCAGGTAACGGTCGAGAAAGGATAAGCGACGTGGGGCACATGCGGTCATGTGAGAAACTCGTCAATTTTTTCTTTGAGCAGAAAGAAGGCTTGATCAAATGCGGCTTGGATCTCGGCTGCGGTGCCTGAAACTTTCGCCGGATCGGGAATGCTCCAATGCCGTTTTTGGGGTTGGCCTGAAAAGATGGGACAGGGTTCTCCGGCAGCCTGATCGCAGACCGTAATGATGAGGTCAAAGGCCGTATTGGTCATGGCATTCCATGATTTGCTTCGTGGTTGTCCGGGATCGATCTCATGCCGTTGTAGGGTGGCGAGGGCCTGGGGGTGCACGACTCCTGTCGGATGACTGCCTGCACTGCAGGCGTGATAGCGTCCTTGTCCCATATGGTTGATAAGGGCTTCGGCCATGATGGAACGACAGGAATTCCCCGTACAGAGCACGAGGATTTTTGTTGGCTCAGCTGGCATTAATGACAACAGGGGCTGGTTTCCTGAACCCGTGTTTGTACCTCTGGTCTGGCCCGAAACACCGGCTCCCAACAGGCGGCTGTAAAACTGAATTGATTCTTCTAAATGGTCGACTCCGATATGCACGTGTAGACGTTTCATGGTTTGGCCTCATGGTGCGTGGGCTGGCAACACTTTGACAGTTCGATGATGCTGCAATTTTTGGTTTTATGGTCCCGGATACTGGCCATGTCTTCGCGGCAGCAGTCTTCCACCATATAGCGGATCAGGGCGGTGAAAAAATCGAAGTTG
>QJYE01000146.1 GCA_003235785.1 Nitrospirota bacterium | reverse complement strand
CCGACCCATGGATACTCCCATTGGCAATGCAAATTTGAGACTTACTTAAATCGTTGTTTTTCAAGAAGCGAATAAGGAGTCAACCCTCACAAACGTATCCTTTTAGATAAAAATTGTATCGAGAGAGATATGTTTCCTGAAAATTTAGGGAAGGGGCGATGATGAGAGAGGCTTGCTTTAAGAGGCCCTGATTAGGATCATTTCTGGAAAATAATGCCTTATGTAAAAATACTGAATCTGACAAATAACATTTTCCGCCTTCTTCCCAAATCAAGCCCGACGATGGGGGGTAATAAGAACGAGAGGAATGGATTTACCCTCTTGGAATGTTCGGAGATTCTGGCGGTTGATTGGGTATTGTAAAAGAGAATCGGCTGCCTTCGCCTGGCTTGCTGGTGACCCAGATCCTTCCGCCATGTAACTCCACTAAGCTTTTGGTAATGGCGAGCCCCAGGCCGGCCCCACGATTTTTGATGTCGGCGGTTTGCCCCCGGTAGAAGCGTTCGAAAATCGTCTGCTGTTCGTCTAGAGGAATGCCGCAACCCGTATCCTGGATACAAGTTCTCACGAACCCATCCTCTTGCTGGCAGACCTCTATGGTTACGGTGCCAGAAGGTTCGGTAAATTTGATGGCATTCATGATCAAGTTCGTCAGCACTTGAATGAGTTTGTCGCGATCAGCTTGAATGAGGGGTATCGGATCAATGATCTGGGCGAGAAATGTCAGATGGCGTTCTTCAGCCAGAGGCTGTAAGAGTTCAACCACTTCCCGCGCCAAACTACCCAGGTTGACCGGACTGGATTGAAGCTCCATTTTTCCCGCTTCAATGCGTGACAGATCCAAGAGGTCATTGATCATGCGGGTGAGACGTTCAATGTTATGTTTCACTCGACTTAAGTAAAAAGATTGGCGCTCGTTAAGTGTCCCGGTCAACCCATCCATCATGTTTTCCACTAATCCTTTAATGGAGGTCATGGGTGTGCGGAGTTCATGCGACACAATCGAGACAAAAGCCGACTTCAGTTGATCCAGTTCTTGCAGCCGTTCATTGACTGCCTGCAAATCTTCAGTCCTTTCCACCACTCGCTGTTCCAGACTTTCGGCCAGTGTTTCTAGATCTAGGTAGGTTCGGGCGTTATCGATGGCGACGGCGACATGACTGGCAATGGTGACCAACAGATCCAAATCTTCTTGGGTGCAGCGGGAGTGGCCTTTGTCGCCACTAAGATACCCCAAAATTCGTTGATGACTGATGAGTGGAGCAGACACAAAGGAAATCACTCCTGTTTGCCGGCATAAGGGGAGAATGGTCGGGTTCATACGAGGGGCGACCTCTTCTAGGTCATATGCCAGAACCGGGAGTCCCTGGATTAACAGCGTCTCATCAAGGCTACCTGCCGCAACGGGAAATTCAAAACCTTTCAGTTGCTGTTCGAGGTCAGAGGGAAGGCCAACAACTTCTGCTAGCACGCCTTTGCGTTGATTCGGTTTGTAGAGGATGAGAATCATTCGCTCAAATTCGAGATTTTTCTGAAGCAGTTTGAGCACGATGGCAAAGAGCTTTTCCATGTCGAGGGTTGAGGTAATGATCGTACCGGTTTGGTGCAAGGTACTGAGTTGTGTCACTTGTTTGGTAATCGTGTTCAAATAGGTGGTGATGGCAATTTCGCGTTGTTGAAGGCCCGCGGCCATTTGATTAATACTGTGCGTCAGTTGCCCCACCTCATCTTGCGTATCCGGTAAGACCGAAACGTCCATATTGCCTTCAGCAATTTGGTGCGCGACCTTTGCGAGCTCCCGCATGGGAGTCGTAATACGGTTTGTCAAAAGAACGGTCAGTCCAATTCCGACCACAATAATGCCAAAGGTGAGAAGGCCGATATTCCACACGGTCTGGTTTAAGGCATTCTGCATGTGGGTTGTGGAAATACCCACTTGAATGATTCCAATGATGGTCTTTGGCTCTTGTGGCGCGCTGGGAGAGAAGCCAAGTGTTTCTGAAGAGAGCAAGTCAATCGTGGTTGACGGGCGAGGCTGGCGATAGACCGGAAGAGCAAAATCGTAAATGGTTTCCTTGGAGGCTGACCATGAGCGAGGGGTGACGTTCTCGTGAGAAGGCTGTAGGACAATGGTCCCCTCGACGTCTAGGGTGTGGAGTTTCGTCACCAACGGGTACTCTGAGACGGAGGCATGCTGTGGTTGAGAAAGCAATGGCATGGTAGGGATGTCATCGGGAAGAAGGGGGTGGCTATGATCGCGAATAACCTCAGAAGCGCTAATGAGAAGCCCTTTGGATTGGCTGACTAACACCCGACCATCCTGATCCCGAATGATGGCATACACGACTTCTGGGGAAGCCAGAGGTCCTTCTAACATTTTTCCCAAATAGTCCGTATCGTGGATAATCAAACGGTTGAGACTGACCTTATCCAATGTTTTTACCAGGATGGTTCCGGTGTTGAGTAACGAACGGGTCATGATCTTGGCTTCCTCTTGGATGAGGAAGCCACTCAACCCGGTACACACCAGGATGATCACCAGACTGACAAATAAAGAGAATTTCGCCCGAAGGCTGAGAAATCTCGGAACGTCTTCAACCGGCTTGGTTAAGCGAGAAGGCGGTTGTTTGGGATTATGTTCTTTAATAGTGTTCATCAAATGATCTCAAATTATCCGGCGTGAGCTGTAATCCCAGATAATGCGCGGACTTGACGTTGATCGCGTGGTGGATCACATCTGGCGGGATCATCGTGCCCAAAATCGATGAAGCCGTCGATGCGAGTAAACGGGGAACGAGGCTCGCGGCATGTCGCCCCAGGTCGGCATAATTGAGATAGGCGCCGGTCGTGGCCCCGCTGTGTACGAGGTCAGCTGAGAAACCGATGAGAGGAATATGGGCCTCCAATGTTGAACTGATGAGGAAGTCCAAGGTGTTTTCAGTGAGGACCGTACTATCGGGAAGGAGATACAGGGCTTCCACTGTGCTTTTCAAAGATCTCAGAGCATTGGATACCTCTTGCTCTGAATGTACTTTCTGGGCAACGAGCGTAAGGCCCAACATTCTGGCGTGTTGCTCGAGTTGATCCCTTTGCGCTTGTGTTTTCTGTGGATCGAACAGCACGCCGATTCTGGAGATCTGAGGGGCGAGCTTCTGAAAGGATTTGAGTTGTTGGTCAAAGGGAATCTGTAACGAGAGGGCAACCATGTTACTAGTTGGAATGTCATATTTTTCAGGGTTCAACACTAAACACACAATAACGGGAATGTCGAGAATTTCCTGTTTGGCGGTGAGGGCAGCTTTGAGGCCTACCGCCAGGACGACGTGAGCATTGGAGGCGCGAATCCTTCGGGCCAGACTTTGACCTTTGGCCATATCTCCTTGGAGGTTGTATTCCAAAGTGACCTTGAAGGATGCAGGAAGTGCATGTTTAAAGGCCTCGATGGCTTCAGAATAGGCCACAATCTCGGCAGATTTGAGAATGGCGATATCTTCGGCATAGGCGCGGGTTGGAACAATGAGGCAAGCGCCCACACACAAAACCAGCCAGACATGCTTCACCCAGAATGAAATTCCTGGGGATCTGTACCATGCATAGTCCATGAGACGATTGGTTCGTTGGCGATGCTTGTTCTTTTTAGAACGCTTGTGAGATCGAGAGGAGAGATTG
>QJYE01000309.1 GCA_003235785.1 Nitrospirota bacterium | reverse complement strand
GCCAATATTTAAAACCTCCGTGAAGACACCATGGCTAAACACGGCAGCCACGCAACTATTTAAATTAGCCGGAATCTGGAAACAACATTCCTGGCCGTCAAAGAACCTTTCCGATCCTTCAACAATCCTCTGGATCCAAGATGCCACAACACGATTCATGACCCTGTGGTGGCCTCACGTGCAACCGGCATGGACCCAACGCCTTCGGCAGCTCCTTCATCTGGGAGCCTCATGCATGGCTATCGGTATTATTCTGGGTATGTATATCCGAGGACTGGCGTTCGATTACCAGGCTACGTGGGAAAGTACCTTTCTCTCAGCAGACCAGGTCCAGGGGCTCCTTCATGCCCTGTTAGGTCCTGCCGCATGGCTCCTGCGGTATCCCTTTCCCAACTTCTCGGAAATTGCGAATCTCCAAGCTCCCCAACATGGTCCTGCCGCTCCGTGGATTCACATGTGGGCCGTGACCGCCCTTGCGGTTATTGTCATCCCTCGAAGCATCCTGGCATGGATAAGCCACCGGTCCCTCAATCAGGCCCGGAAACGATTCGCCTTACTTCTGGACGATCCTTATTTTGTTCATCTTTTGGCCCCGGACCGAGGACAAGGAGTCCACGTGGATATTCTGACCTATAGTTTTCGGCCATCACCGGAGGCCAAAGACTTTCTGGATATCAGGTTACTGGATCTTTTTGGAAACCTCGCTACCATCGAGTGGCAACCGCCAGTGCCTTTTGGTCAGGAATTCCCAACTTGGCCGACGGTCTCCGCGTCAGTTCGAAACTTCGTAGTCATCTTCAATGCGGCGCAAACACCCGAGTGGGAAGTGCAGGGGGAATGGCTTCACACGATGCAAACCCAGATGGATAGAATCAGACCGGATTCAAGACTGCTGGTGCTCCTGGATGAGGAATCATATAGCCAGACAATCGATGACACTCGAGTACTCGAACGCCGACAAACCTGGCAACGCTTGGGCAAACAATATCATCTGAAAATTATTCCCCTTCATCCATTAACCACTTCACCGGACCAGTTCCTTCAACAAGCTCAAGCGGGGCTATGGCCGGCTCCTTAATCGAGACATGAACACCGCATCACGTTCCATCACGCTGTCGTTGATCTCCCACACTAACATCGGGAAAACCACATTGGCGCGCACGCTCTTACGCAAAGACGTCGGACAGGTCATGGATCAAGCACATGTCACCATCCAAAACGAGCAATTCCTTTTGCTCGAAACACCGAACGGTTTTCGGCTGAATCTGTGGGATACCCCGGGGTTCGGCAATAGCCACAAATTGCTCAAACGGCTTCAAGGCCGTTCCAATCCGATCGGCTGGCTGACGTCCCAGGTCTGGGACCGATTAGCGGATAAGCCGTTTTGGTGCGGACAGCAAGCCATTCGAAACGTACAGGAGGAGGCCGACGTTGTTCTCTATCTGGTCAACGCCACCGAAGACCCGACTATGGCCGGGTACCTACAACCTGAGCTGGAACTCCTCACCTGGCTCAACAAACCTGTCATTGTCCTTCTCAACCAGACCGGCCTGTCCGATTTGGAGCACCAACGCCACCTGCAATCACACTGGAAGCAGCAATGGCCCGCCCATGCCGTCATTCAAGATGTCATGAGTCTGGATGCCTTTACGCGATGCTGGGTGCAAGAGGGGCTCTTATGGACTCGCATCACTCAGGTCCTTCCGGAACAGCAACGACCCGTCATGGAGCACCTATCGACAGCATGGAGGGAACAGCAACGACAAACCCTTCACAGGAGCATGAACGCCATCGCTCGCCTGTTAATTGAGACGGCAAAAGACCGTGAAATTCTGCCACAAAAAGTATCAGGGCAGTCAACCAAAGCCGTAGTTAAACGCGCCATACAAGCGATGGATCACCGATTAGCCCATCGCATAACTACCCTGAGTACTCAATTGATCGAACTGCATGGATTATCAGGTGAAATAGCCCATACCGTTCAATCGAGATTGGAAGATGTCACCGCACCTGGTGAACGAAAACCCTGGGAAGAAGAAAGTTTTTGGGGTGGCCTAATGAGCGGGGCCGCTGCGGGATTCGCATCCGACTTAGCCACCGGAGGTCTCTCCCACGGCCTATTTGCTCTTGGTGGTGCCATCTTGGGAGCGTTAGGAGGGACGGCCTACGCCAAAATTCAGGATGAGGGCGATACCAACAGGATTTCCTGGGTACCGGATTTCCTGAATCGCCAAACGCGGGACGCGCTTTTACGCTATTTGGCCGTGACACATTGCGGACGTGGACGCGGCGATTACCATGATCCTCGTGAATTCCCCCTCTTCTGGCAACAGGAAACCGAACGCATCCTGAAACACCACAAAAATGACCTACGACACCTCTGGGAAAACACTCAAAGTCTGGAGGATCAAAGCATTGATCAAGGTCCCACCGATCTACTCATTCAGCACCTGACCGCAATGACAATAGAAATTTTGCTCACTTTCTATCCCGAAGCTCAACAGTGGTTAAAGAAATCCTCCCCGTAACCTGGCCCTCTTATATGCGCCCTCAACAATGTCAGGTCATTTCTTCCTAGCCCCCTTGGGGACTTTGACAGCTTGAAAGAAGCTGGGCAAAAGAGGGAGATCGCGTTAAACCTTTAGAGCGGGCTTAGGTGGTCGAGACTGGCGGCTATTGAACGCCATGGTGGTGGGCTCCGTGGCATGGGCAAACATCGCCATCCGACGCGGACTGAGATAGGCCAAGACTTGTTCAGGAATATCCTTTACCTGGACAGCGTGTTTTATGTCTAACCTGGAATCATGGGCCAAATTGACCAGTAACCCGTCATTGCGACAGAGCCATGGGGCATAGAGCAAGACAATCGGTTTGGTCGGTTGATGCACATTGACCGAGGACACCACCCCCATAAATCCATCGGTGAGTTCGACTAAACTCCCAGGCGGGTAGACACCAATGGCCTGCACCAACGCTTGAACCACATTCTCGCAGAACCGCGAGGACTCCCCCTTCATCACCACATGGCGGTAGAGGCGAGATAAGGCCGTATGGGGGTTGAGGCTCGTAGTAGGATCAGGGGCATTACAGAGTTCATCGTAATGATCCGCTACCATGACGATTCGTGTGAGCTGCGAAAGAGCTTCCCTCCCAAGACCTTGAGGAAATCCCGAACCATCAAGACGTTCATGGTGTTGGGTGATCATCTCCAGGAGCATCGGACTGGCATCCAAGAACGAGGCGAGGAGTCTCCCGCCCATCTCAGGATGCAACCGATGTAACTGCGGGTCGGCTTCGACTCTCATACCGGCAGGCTGAAACTTCACTTTCATGGGCAACGCTCGATACCCCACATCATGAAACAACGCGCCTCGACCCAATTCCAGTAGCACATCATCTTCCAGGGAAAATTGTCGCCCGATCAACAAAGCCAACGAACACACGTTGATCGCATGTTCAGAAAGCCCCCAGGCCACACCGTTGCTTCCCACCACATCTATGAGCGACATGGCGGATTTAGGATTATTCAAGGTCTGCACAATATTCATGATCATGGCATCGCCAGTTTTCAGTCCTGCTGGTCGACGACCACTGAGCTGGCCAAACAGCTCATGTCCTTGAGACAAGGTCCGCTGGTACGCTCTCTCCACTTTGCGCAAATGCTCTGCATATTC
>QJYE01000330.1 GCA_003235785.1 Nitrospirota bacterium | reverse complement strand
GATCCTGATCTCCATGCCAAGTATAATTATTCCAATACCGTCCGCCCTGAGCATTCTTGGGACCCACTTTCCGGATGTAGCTATCTAATAAGGCACCACAGCCCCCGTTCATGCGGGTAATTCCCATCTTTCCGATAATACCTAAGACCGGCATCCCGGCACGAAATTTCATACTCCGCACTCCAGAACCTTTCATCATTTCGATCATCTCAGGAGGATACCCTTGTTCCCGTAATCGACGGGAGCCCGCTTCACCACTATATCGTTCAGCAATGATGATCATTGCTTTGGCCAGGTACGTAAAGGCCGTGTCCCAGGACACCCGCAACATGTCATCCAGGTACCGGGCCGTAAACTTATATTTCGCCATCGTGGCCGGTGTGAATTCCGGGCTACCATCATCTATCCAGGCTTTCCAGCCGCGTCGCATCAACGGCCCCTTGAGCCGATAGGGGCCATACACCCGACGATGCATCGTGAAGCCCTTCAAGCACATCCGGGGATTGTGCGCGAACGTGCCACGATTGCCATAGAGATCTTCGTATGTTTGGTGGTCGTAGTTTTGTTCCACTCGCATGACTACACCGTTCCGAACAAACGACCGCACCCGACAGGCATGCGTGTCATTCGGGGAACAACACCAGGTAAACGAACTGTCATACCGATATTGATCGTGATAGACCCGCTCCCAGGAGCGATCGGGGTATTCCCCGAGGGGATTGCCCACTTCGATGACGGGTTGTAGCGCCGTCAAGGCCAACGCCTTATCGGCTAACGCCACCGCCGCCACGGTCCCCGCTGAGACCTTTAAAAATTGTCGCCTAGAAATAAACATGCATTAACCCTCCTTTTGGTAATGAATTCTTTCCAAGAAACATTAGGAATCTTAAGATTACTTCCGGATTTTGCTTTGACGCGTAATCAGCCCTCCTTCCTGGTCATCCGATTGCTGTAAATCCACGTGTTGCAAATTTTTTCTGTGCGCATGTCTTACGCAAGGCATTGTGCAATCCTTGATCCAAATCATCGTTCACCTCATTTCATCAAAAACATAAGAATAATTAAGGGGTTCGAAACGAAAAGAACGATTAATGAAAAACTCCAACCCTCAAAGTTTGTGGCCAAATTCTGTCAATACCCTCAAATATTTGAGGGTTGTGCTAATTGCAGAATTGCCATTTCACCGGATATAGAGAAAGCCGAATGCGGGACAAGGGGACTGTCCCGGAGTGACGTCTTTTTTGGATTGGTTCTGAAAAATTTTAAAATTCTTACAACACTCTCAAAAGACGTTTGAACCTAAAAACAGCCGTTGAATCAGGAAAGTCTACTCACCCTCTTCACGCACCCCGCAAATTCTTACAATCTCTCATCACCCGTAAGGTACCCACGAGTTGTAAAAATTTCCTCGGCACATAAATCGCTTGCAAGGCTTTCCCCCCCCCCATTACCGTTTCTAGATTGAATGTTCACGTGATACATTCGTATCTAAGAAGAGATCAAAGCCATCTATGAAGAAAAGTGGAATGGGAATGAGTACACTTTCTTCCGATGACGGTCATCCAGAAGGGACCTGAACGCCTTGAATCAGCAAAATACGGATTCGGAGGAGAATGCTCCTTCCTTGTATATGACGCACCGGAAGACCATCCCATCGCTTCCACTCTCCGATGTGAATACATCCGGGAATCTGGATCCGGCTAATGTGGTCCAGTGGCGAAAAAGAGAAAGAGCCCGCTTGTTAAAACAGCGTTTGGCTCTTTCCCCAACTGTGCGTCAACACAAAACGCAACTGATTGTGAGAGGATTGGATGAGGTACTAGACACGGTCCAAGATAGAATTATTAGCGTGTTTTGGCCGTTTCGTGGGGAACCGAATCTTTTCCACTGGGTTCGTTCGATCATCAACCGAGGCGCTTGCGTCGCCCTTCCGGTCGTCGCGGAAAAGGGCAAGCCCTTGCTCTTCAAATCATGGATTCCCGGTGAACCCCTAAGACCAGGGATCTGGGAAATCCCTGTTCCCATTCAAGGCGAAGATGTGACGCCTTCAATTATGATCATCCCGCTGGTCGGTTTTGATGATTCTTTATTTCGGCTCGGTTATGGAGGAGGTTATTTTGATCGGACACTTGCGACGTTCAAACATAAGCCCAAGACCATAGGCGTGGGATTCGAAATGTGCCGAATTCCTACGATTTATCCTCAACCCTATGACATCCCTATGGATTTCGTGATTAGTGAATCGGAGATTTACCGATCTTCCCTACCTGAGTTGAGATAGTGAATATGAGAAATCCTTAGCCGTAAATCCTGCAGAGAACAGGGAAGCGTTTTTCGTTCTTGCCTCTCATTCGTGTTTGATATCCTCGTCCTTTAGAACAGACGTTGAACACGGAGGGAAGGAACGATTTCTGCTTCTTCACCTAAGATTTCTAATCCAAAGTGAGGGTTCTCCTGCATTTCATGAACACTTCGCCGGCCCTTAAGTGTCTCATATTCAAAATTTACGGAAATCGTTTCCTGCTCCCGAATCGTCACTTCACGAGACAAGTACTGCTTCCTCCCTGGGTGCCAAACGGTAAGGGTATAGTGACCAGCAGGAATATCGCGGATTTCAAAACGTCCGTCTTGCGCGGTCACAGCCTAATAAGGATTGTCGACGACGATCCCCCAAGAAAACATGTAGGGATGAAACCCGCATTGCATCACAAAAATATTGCGATCTTTCTGCAAATGTACCCGTTCAACCATAGGAATGCCTGCCATATGAGAATGAGATTGAAAAAGATCCGTCACCTGGTGAAACGGATTCATTGGCAGCGGCCGGTTGAACAAAACCCGTGCTCCGCGAACTCGAGCTGTTTCATACCCCTGGATGTCGTGCTGGACGGGATCCATGTTTGTAACTGTAATCTGATCCTGGTCACGGAGCACGTTGATAAACGGATAAAATTCGCAGTCCCGAGCTTCGATCTGAACGGGTGGTAGAGCAAAAGGCTTTCCTCGCTTGATACCTTGCAAAATAACCACGGCATCTTTCAATCCACCGCTTTTGTCCACCAGAAAATCCTCAACGATTCGCCAACCCGTCCCCGTGGATATCCGTCCACAGTACACAGGGTCTGGAATCGTCACCAGGTTAAAGGCCATCGGTCTAGGGATTCCGCCGACCAAAGTTACCTGGCCGGTAATAGAGCCTCCCTGTTCCACGACTATCGTCTCATAAGCTATACAAGGAGTCGTCATCATGATGATGAGCATCAGACCGACAACCATTTCCCTCCCGCTCGTAAAACATCTTGTCATGTTGTTCTCCATTAGATCTTGAGCAAAACATTATCTTCAAAGCTGTAACCCCATGCGGAACAAGCTGCACGGGAAAGCCAGACTTCAACTTTCCCGTGCACCCACCCGGGACTGACCTTCGCCCTGTCCGAATCCAGCCCCACGGGTGTAGCTTGGCTGTTCAAGGGTGAATCGTAATTGCCTCTTGAACGGGTTTGGTGTCTACCATCCTACGTCAATCAGTCTAGATATCATTCTCTCTTGGGCCATGTGCCGCTTGAGAATTGAGTGGTACATGGCTCGTTAATCGTCTCTGTTTGTAACTGAAAACGACAGACTCGCGAGGCTTACGGGTCGAGCCCCATGCCGACGCCCAGACCGATCCGCGCTC
>QJYE01000456.1 GCA_003235785.1 Nitrospirota bacterium | reverse complement strand
CGTGGAAACCGTTCAGCGAGCCACGCGAGCCGTTCAGATACTCAAGGATCGCCTCCTCCTTCTGGGGGTGCGTCCTACCCATCTGGAGTTGGATTATGGGTGGGTGAATGTCGGCGGGATCCTGGGATGGAATGGGAGTTCCTGCCTTCGACAGGTAGATTCGTTTCTTGAAAAGCCCAGCCCGCTCGAAGCTTTACAAGCCATGTCGAATGGCGCACTGTGGAATACCTTAGTCATGGTGGCAAAAGTGGAGACGCTCTGGAAGCTGGGGTGGCAATGTCTCCCTGTTGTCATGGAACGGTTTGAGCGGTTGGCAACCACCATCGGTACCGTGCATGAACAGTCAACCCTTCATCAGTTGTATCAAAAGATGCCTCATTTAAATTTTTCATCCGACCTCCTTCAAAAAATTCCCGAGCACCTTGGCGCCATTGAGTTAGAGGAGGTGCTCTGGAGCGATTGGGGAAGACCGGAACGGATCAAGGAAACGCTTGAGGCGTTAGGGAAAAAACCGGCATTTCCTTCTGAAATATTAACAAACACCAAATCATCTCTCACATCATCCCTGGAGGTCGTGTAATGGCGAAACGCCAAGCAACAGTTCATGGTCAGGAAGAACGGCAGTCTCCGTCTCGCGCCAAACCCCAAGCGAAAGTGGCTTCGATCAAGAAGGACCGCAAAAAGTCAGCTCCCAAGAAGGCGACCGAAACCTCAACGGTATCCATGGCGGAACCCATGGTAAATGGGCCTTCATTGAATGGCGATATACAGACACGCATCGCGGAGCGGGCATTTGAGTTACATCGTCACCGGGGCGGTCACCACGGCCAGGATTTAGAGGATTGGCTGGCAGCTGAACGGGAGGTACTGTCTGAAGAAGAATGCTGTTCCTGAGGAAAAGAACACACAACATTCCTCAGGGTGTTCCTATTTCCTTTATTTCTTGTGTGTTTCGTGGCAGGGGTTCATCTTCTTCTCCTTATCCTCGCCATCACAGAATTCGCCCCTGCCAACATAGGGAGGTAGGAGTATCCCTCTCGTCTCCTCCGTCATCCCCACCTCTTCTCCATCATTCCCGTCTCTTTTCCGTCATCCCCGCAGTAGGTGGCGGGGATCCATCCGCTAGTGTTGGCCCAGACCTGAACCGTGGATGGAGGTTGCGGTTAATTGAGGAGAAGAATCCTGGCTGGTGCGACTTGTGGGATGAAATCGTATAACAGGAGAGACGTACGTATTTGACGATTGTCGGCAATAGGGATAGCGCAAAGTCTCAGACTCAGATGGATTCCCGCCACAAGCACGCGGGAATGACAGCGGTGGACAAGGTAAAAGTACTCACATTCTCAAGAGTTGGGTCGTTATCTCCTCCTTAAACTTTCACAGGATCAGGAACCACTGCCCCGCATTCCCGGCACACCAGGTTCCCTGAGGCCTGCCCTTCCTCATTAAAATGCCGGCCTAACACCCGTTGATGCACACAAACCTTCACTTTTTTAGGTTTGGAAGTTCCCTTTTCTCCATTGACGTGTCCGCCCTTATGCGAATTCATTGATAATCCTCCTTCATAATTCATCTCTGATTTGATGAGAAGTACACCCATAATTCTCAGACCTCCCGATATCGGAACCTCATGATCAGGTTCGCTGCGAATCATGATCAGCCGTCACCCTCACGCCCTGATTCTCAAAAACCGTCGAACACACATCTCGAAGAAACGAGAGGGAAAACGGCTTACTCATAAAGCCTTGCGCACCCTCCATCTCAAGTTTGCCTTGGCCAGGCCTCTTGACGCCACCGGACATAATCACCACCGGCATCGGATACCCCAACCACCGCAATTCATCCAGCATCGTCATTCCATCCATCACAGGCATGTTCAGATCCAACAGAATGCCATCAACCTTATGGCGGGCTAATACATCCAACCCTTCTTGGCCATTTTTCGCGACAAACACGCTAAAGCCCCAGTTGCTCAGGGCGTCACGAAGCATCTCGGCCACAAACGGATCATCGTCCACAACCAGGAGAACGGGCCCGCCTGTGGTGGCTGCGGCATCCTGCACCCGGCGTGGAACCCCTCTTTCTCTTTCTGACATCAGAGTCATCGTATCCGCAATATTCGTTCGCGAATCGGGCTGTTTTGAAAATGCGAATGGTTGATTCATTGAGAGCCTCCCTGAAAATCCCTTGCCTTCAATTCACCTATAGGTGATAGCGTGAGGAAAGAATGCCCTAGACTACAGAACCAGGAGCAAGGAGATAACTAGGAAGATCCCTAGTTTTTTGAGAAAAAACTACTCAGTAAGTGAGGGAAGAAGACGCACAGGGGAAGGAGGTTAGTTACACGAGACCATGGGAGAGGGCAAATTTGGTAAGATCGGCCTTCGTCTTCATGTGTAGGGTAGCCGTAAGTTTTTCTTTATGAAACTGAACGGTTTTCACGGAAAGGCAAAGGATCACGGCTATTTCCTTGATGGTCTTCCCCTCAGCAATCAATTTCAACACTTCTCGCTGGCGAGGAGTCAGATTTTTGAAAATCGCGGACCGGTTTTCTGACGAATGCTCAACAGGTAACTGGCCATCTGGAAACAGCAGGGGGGTGAGGTAGGTTTGACCTCGAAGCACAGCATGAATGGCGGTAATCAGTTCGGTGGCGGCACTGCGCTTCAGCACATAGCCTGAGGCCCCGGCCTCAAAAATTTCTTTCGCATACGCGACATCGGCATGCATGGTGAGGAAAATCACCTTTGAGGCAGGCACCAGTTGCTTGAGCTGCCGACTGGCTTCCAGGCCGTGCAACAACGGCATCGACAGATCGGTGACGATAACATCCGGCTCCAGCTCCTGAGCCGCCGCCACAAGCGCACGGCCATCTTCCACTTTTCCCACCACATCAAATTCATCTTCTAAGAGCCTGGCCACTCCCTCTAACACCATAGGGTGATCATCCGCTAACAAGAGACGAGGGCGCTTCATAGTCTTTGCCTTTTAAAGAAAGATGAGGAGGGGTCAGGAACGCACCAGCCGCACGGCACATGTTTACATAATACCTAAAATCAGAATGTCGCACCACTAGAAAAATCACCAGGAGCCTGTCGGGTTTAGGAAATCGAGAGGGAAAAGCAGCTGAGCGAGGTCAGATGTTGAGCTTTTGGTGAGAGATTATTCTAGCGGAGAGTCATTTTGTGTAAATTTTCTTTGCTCGAACCACGCATTATTCCAAAGAAACCATTCCGTGCGAGACCGCATAGTGGGTCAACTCGGACGTGGAGTGCAAATTGAGTTGACGCATGATTTGCGTCTTATGAAACTCCACGGTCTTGAAAGAAATATTCAGGATGTGGGCAATATCTTTGGCGGATTTGCCCTCTGCCACCAGCTGCAACACTTCACGCTGCCGCGTGGTCAAGGGATTTTTCATATCCAACACTTGCTCTGGCAATCGTTCTGCCTCGCGTTTCGACTCGGCACAAAGAGGCAACAACAGGTCTTTCGCAATAACGGGAGTCATATAGTACTGGCCTTTCAACACAGCTTGGATGGCAAGCAGTAACTCCGAAGCCGCCGATTGTTTAAGCAAAAAACCGGCGGCTCCAGCCTGAAAGGCCTCTTTCGCATAGACGGGATCTGCATGCATCGTAAGCATAATGATCTTGCAGGCCGGGACCAGTTGACGTAA
>QJYE01000097.1 GCA_003235785.1 Nitrospirota bacterium | reverse complement strand
TCGCGCAAATTCTCCGGTGTGAAGATCAACCACTATCCGAACAAGAGATTCGAGACGCCACCGGAACCCAAATTACGTTTGGGACAGAGGACCTCACACTCATTGACTGGAATGCCGCGCTGGTCATCGGGAAAGAAATGGATGATGTGCGGGCAGTTCTGGAATTCGCGAACGTGGAGTTAGTCGAACGACGATTTTTGGACCATCAACTCGATAACGCGTTAGATGAAGCCTATCGGCGATTCACCAAACGGCCGTGGAACACCTATCGCTGGCCCACATCAATGGAAGCCAACCTTCGGCACATTGCCGGGCTTCAGATGGACAGTGCGATGTTATTTGAACGAGTCACGAATACCCTGAAATTATTCGGCGATCAATATCTCGCCAGAGTCTATCGAATGACTTCACAACGATTTCACTTACAAATGTGGGATACGAGTATCTTCAGAAAATTGGAGACGCTTGAGAATCTCTATGGAAAAATGGCGCATAATGCCGGCAACCGACGTATGGAAATTTTGGAATGGATCATTATCATACTCATTGCCGTCTCAATCCTTCTACCCTTCATCCCTGGCTTCCCAGGTTATTAGACATGTTGACATGCCCACGTTTTGTGGCACCCCTATATTGAGGAACAGCTCTTCCCATATTCCCTCTCATCCATAACAGGATGAAATAGCTGAATGTCATCAAGTGGATGTGAAAAGAGTCTTATTTTGAGAGAATTTTTAGTTATTGACCAGCCCCGACAATCAACTGCGGGAAAGGACAGGGAGGGAGGGATGAAGAAAACAAGAAAGAAGGCGGAGCTTTACTCTAAGACAACTTGATCATCGACATTTCGGATGAACACCGCACGACCGGCTTCATCAACATAGGCATCAATCCAATCCCCTTTATGGGCCGGGCGGTCAATTTGAGTATTTTCGTCCACCGGGAGACGAATTTCGCTTTGACTTTTCGTATGAACAACGTAAGCCGCGCCTTCAATTCGAAATACCTGCCCCCGCACCTTCCTCATCTCGCCATGAGTAGCCAATTTTTCTTGTTGAATCTGCTGGTAGCCTTTGGTGCCTTCAACGATTCCTAGCCCGATATCCGCCTGACGCCCATTCGTTTCTGCAGATTGGGTCGCGCACCCGCCAAAAAACGCCATCAGCATCAGCCAGAAAACACCAGCCAGCAAATGAGAGGATCTCATCATGTTCGCCCTGTTTCTTGAAGGTACACATCCCACATGATTATTATCCTAACATACTTGATTGAGGTGTCCAGGAGCCTGTCGGGCTTAGGGGATCGAGAGCGAAAAAGTGACTGAGCGATGCCGGATTTTGATGATTTCGCCGGCTCATAGTAGGACTGTGGTCCAAGAAATCGGCTCAATATAAGCCGCTTAAACAGTTTTGTAGCCGATTGATTCTAAGTCCGACAGGCTCCAAGAATGGACGATGGTTTCCCGGTGTTTTCGGCATCAGTTTATTCAAGGATATCTCGCTCTCTTCCGCTATTCTTCAGGGTATTTTTTGATGATCCCTCAAGAATTCATTGACGTATCCTCAGAATTCTTTTACCCTTGCCGTTAACACCTTCAGCACATGATTGATCCGCATTCGTCGATCCGTCCAGCAATGCCTTTCAGAGTTGTGGCCGTTTTTATCCTTCCAATTCTCATACACCTGGATTCCGCGAATCTTCAATCTATTCACTGAGATCAGGAACCTCCAATTTATGTTTCAAGATTTTTGGCAAGAATTTCTCACCGTATGGCACTTAGGCATATTGAATACCAGCCTGGGCGACATCTTCACGGCGTTAGGTGTCTTTCTGACATTCTTGTTTGCTAGACGAATTGTTTTCCGCTTTTTTTCACGTATTTTAAAAAGACTAGCCCGACGGACTCAAACGGATATTGACGATCACATCCTGGAAGCGATGGAACGCCCACTTGAGTTCACTTTTGTGATAATCGGCCTTTACATTTCGGGACAAGTGGTGAACTTGTCGCCCACGCTCAACGCCGTCTTTGGACAAATCATTCGCTCTCTCATTGCCTTCACCATCTTCTGGGCGATGTTCCGAATTCTCGATCCATTGTCCCTCCTGCTGGATCGAACCATCACCCTCTTTGGTAGCCCGACCATGCATGAAACCATTAAAGGGTTTTTCATAAAAGTTGCCAAGTTTACGGTTGTCTGCTTAGGCATGGCCGCCGTGTTTCAAGAATGGGGGTTTAATGTCGCGGCCGTCCTCGGTAGCTTGGGGCTCGTCGGTATGGCTGTCGCTCTCGGCGCCCAGGATTTCATTAAAAATATGTTTGCAGGACTGACGATCTTTTTGGACCAGGTCTTTGAAAAGGGTAATTGGATCAAGACACCTGATGTAGAAGGCACAGTGGAAGAAATTGGATTTCGTGCGACGAAAGTCCGTCAATTTGATAAAGCCCTGGTCACGCTTCCCAACTCCAAATTGGCCAATGAAGCCTTAATCAATTACTCCCGAATGACGAACCGGAGAATTCATTGGATGATCGGCGTGGAGTACCGCTCGACCAAAGAGCAAATCCTGAATATTACTCAGGCCCTATCACAGTATATTCACGAATGTGGAGATTTCGAAACCGATCCAGAGAGAACCAAAACATTTATTTTTCTGGATTCATTTGGCAGCTCAAGTATCGACATAAAGCTATATTGTTTTACCAAGACCACCGTGTGGGGTGAGTGGTTGGAGGCGAAAGAACGATTGGCCTACAAAATTAAAGAAATCGTCGAGGGGCAAAACGCCAGCTTTGCCTTTCCATCCACGTCGCTGTATGTCGAATCCCTTCCCTTCGGCACACCCGAACCTTTTGCTCCTCCATCATCCGGCTCACCTCCACCTGCCCCCTCTTCACGATAATCCACGACGCCACATGCATCGACTGCCGATTGCTCCGCAGCGCTATCAGCTTTTGACATTGACCCTTACCTGGTTCTGGCCTACTATATCCTCTTAAGGCGTCTCCGGGTTGCGTACCTGCCCAAGAATTTCCACAATTCGATACCCGTCGCTTCTCTCACAATGAACACCGGGAAACAAACATTTCGCCTCGTCCTCATTAAACCATCTCATTATGATGACGACGGCTACGTCATCCAATGGCTTCGATCATCGATTCCTTCCAACACGTTGGCCGCGCTCTACAGCTTAGCCCATGATTGCGCGAACCGTCGCATCCTTGGAGACAATGTTGAGTTGATCGTTGAGCCATACGATGAGACCAATACCGTGTTGCCCATACAAAAGATCATTCAGGCTATTCAAGCCGACGGTCAGGGGATGGTCGGCTTTGTTGGCGTGCAAACCAACCAATTCCCGCATGCCGTTGATCTCGCTGGTCACTTTTTAGAAGCCAATATTGCAGTCGTCATCGGCGGTTTTCATGTCAGTGGCTGTCTCTCCATGCTGCCTTCACTGCCGCAGGACCTACAACAAGCCATTGACAAGGGCATTACGTTGTTTGCCGGAGAAGCCGAAGAACACCTGGATGGACTGCTCCAAGACGCTTATCAGCATCAGCTCAAACCGCTCTACAACGTCATGGACCAACTTCCTGGACTGCACAACCTACCATCCCCATTTCTTCCCTCTCACATCATCAAGAACACGTTAGGCCGATTGTCGAGTTTTGATGCGGGACGCGGCTGCCCCTTTCAATGCAGCTTTTGTACGATTATCAATGTGCAAGGCCGGAAGTCCCGTTGGCGGTCGGCAGATGATATCGAAGCCCTCATTCGAGCCAACCTGGCACAAGGCATCCGTCGGTTTTTTATCACCGACGATGACTTCGCCCGAAACAAAGACTGGGAAGCCATACTCGATCGCTGCATCACGATGCGTGAAGACGAGAAGCTTCCTATCTCGTTTACCATTCAAGTCGATACGCTCTGTCATAAAATCCCGAGATTTATTGAAAAATGTGCGCGAGCTGGCTGTCGGAATGTGTTCATTGGTTTAGAAAATATCAATCCGGACTCACTGACAGGCGCCAAAAAGCGTCAGAATAAAATCTGGGAATATCGCAAAATGGCGCAAATGTGGAAGGACCACGGGTGCACCACTGTCGCGGGCTACATTCTTGGATTTCCTAGCGATACCCCGGAGACAATTGCCCGGGACATCGCGATCATTCAAAAAGAACTGCCCTTAGATTGCCTTGAATTTTTCTATCTCACCCCTCTTCCTGGCTCAGAAGATCATCAAGGACTTTCCAAGCAAGGCGTGTGGATGGAACCTGACATGAATTCTTATGATTTAGAGCATGTCACCGTCAAACATCCCAGCATGTCAGCAGAAACATGGCAACAGGTCTATCGAGCCGCGTGGGAGCAATATTACACCCCGGAACATGTGGAAACCGTGATACGACGAGCCGCAGCCAAAGGGCAAAACATCAACAAAGTGACTTCCTTTCTCACCTGGTTTTATGGCTGCACCACAATTGAAGGCATCCATCCTCTTGAAGGCGGCATCTTTCGACGAAAAATTCGGACCATGCGTCGTCCGACATTCCCAAAAGAAAACCCGCTCTGGTTTTATCCAAAACGGGTTTTCGAAGTCCTCCAAACAGGGCTGAAATGGGGCATGCTCGTCTGGAAATTTCAAGGAATTTTAAAACGGGTCAAAGCCGACCCAGACAAAAAATCTTATACCGATCTCGCCTTGACCCCGGTCTTAGAGCAGGACGATGAGGAGTTAGGACTGATGCAAGTGTTTGCGAACCATCTTCCCCTGTCCCGAAAGAACAGCCCTTCTCCATCAAGATCCACTTCTGTGTCATAACGCCATTCCCATTTTTATGGATTCTGCCGCTCTCACCCTTCTCTATCCTTTGATGGACGAAGTCATCCAATTGTTCACCTTGATGACGTGGATGTCCGCGCTCGCCCTCTCATGAACTCCGCTTGTGCTTTTCCCGTTTTTTGAATATTTCAAGGTGTGAGGCACCTACCTGCATGCCCAAGCTCAGCACGAGAGCGAACACCAGATCATCGATCCTACGGCAACAAGTTCTATTCCCCTTATCCCCAACCGTCTTCTCCTGCATATAGTTGATCCATCAGACAATCTATCGACCACCTGATGGCCAAAATTATGGGAATTCTCAGAAAACCGGATACGGAAACCGAAGACGTATCGGGGGATGAGAACGAGAAGAGGCCCGTTACGGTGAAACCTGTTGAATCTGACGAATGATATGATCTCGCTTCAAAGATGGCAGACGATCCAGACGCTCCTGAAATGTACGTTGCTGCTGTGAAGACACAACCTTATCCAAACCTAGTTGACGTTCCAATGTGAATCGCTTGTCTATGGGTAAGGCTTGGAATCGACTCCATGAGATATCGGAATCTTCATATTTCTGGCGATTTCTCCTCTTCCTCATCAGAGATTCTCGCGGTTTCTCCAGTTCTTTAATGTGATCTTGATACCGGGCGTTCAATTGTTGCTGTTTCTCAATAAATGTCTTTCGTGCCCGGTCAATTTTTTCAAGCGCCTGCGCTTGCTCCTCCGGAGTCATGGTTTGCCAACGCGAGGATTGCCGTAACCGCTCTTCATAGCCCGCAAACGGAACCACCTGACCCGGTTTTTTTGAGGTCAATTCCCTCTGCCCCTCTTTCGAGACAGAACGTGGCACGTCCTGAGCAACAGATTCCCCGATGAGGCTGTTACCACCCAAACCGCACACCAAGAGCAAAACATGGAATACCCTGGTTTTCGACATCCTTTGACGGCCCAATACGTCACTCCCTTTTGCCTCAATCAGAAGCCTTCGCCCAACCTTATTCCCTCACAATGTACACCGCCCATAGCTAGCGTCAATCCCAAGGGCATTGAAAAACTGAGAAAAATACCCCCAAATAGGCCAAAATCCAGGCTTGCAGATAAAACCTTATACCGTGAGCTTTTTGTTGAATAATTGCAAGCCCCCTAAAATTTCCTCTTTCTACTATTTTTTCAATACGTTAGAATCCCCTTCAGAGATGATCAGCATTCCTACAGCCATCACCGTCACAAATGATTGAAATGGTGTTAAACATGAAATCTATTTTCCAACATGTCGTTGGGTATTACACAAAGGAGGTTAGGTATGTCTGAAGGTACTGGAGGTATGTTTGGTGGCCATGAAACCAAAGGCCGGGTACTCATTGTGGATGATGAACCGGATGTCAGAAAAGTTGTCAAAATGACGCTGACCAAAGCCGGGTATGATGTGATTGAAGCCGAAGATGGCGAAAAGGCTATTGCGGCCATTAAGGAAGGCGAAAACCCTCTGTTGTTGGACGTCATTATTTCTGACATTCGCATGCCCAAGGTCAATGGAGTCGAAGCCATTAACTATTTCCAACAACAATGGCCGAGTGTTCCCTTAATCGTCCTCACAGGTTTCCCTGATATGGAAATGGCCACGGGATTCCTGAAAAAGGGCATCGTCGATTATCTAGTCAAGCCTGTTGAAAAGGAAAAATTGATTGGCGCCGTGGCCAAAGCAATTGACCAAAGAGAAATCACTCGGTTGTAACATCTCTCATTGCCCGTCGTTTCCATCTTGGCCCGCAGGCCTGAAAGGGAACAATACTCAATGAGCACAATTTCACGAAAGTCCGTAACGCCCTATCATTTTGATAGGGCGTTATGCTTTGGGAACATGTGGGCGTTACCTGACACAGGGAGCGCTACGAATGTCTACATATTCCACGGCCGGTCAACATGAATCTGCAACAGGGAGAACAACACAAGGTGTCCGAACTGCCGACGATGACCGAATCACCAATCAATGTAGTCATTCTTGGGGCTGGGAAAGGTGGGAAGGCCCTACTGGAATCGCTCCTTACCCTTCCCCGTATTCATCTGATGGGAGTCGCGGACCACGATAGGGAGGCACCGGGACTGAAACTTGCCAAGCGTCATCACATTCCCACAACTCAAGATGCCCTACAGCTCATTCAACAACCTAATATTCACTTAATTGTGAATGTGACAGGTAACCCGTCTCTTCAAGACGACATTTATCGTTATAAACACCCCAATACCGAAGTGTTAGGAGGAGCCGCCTCCAAGGTACTCTGGGATATCATCCAACACGAATCCCTGATGCAGGCACAATTATTCCAAGCCGAAAAGTTGGCGGGCATGGGCACGTTTGCCTCTGGCATTGCCCACGACATTAACAATCCGTTGTACATCATTCTCGCCATGGCCGAAGCGATTCAGGATGAGTCTGACCTCAACACCATTCGGCAACATGCCGCCGGCATCAAAGACGCCGCCCAACGCATCCACATGATTGCGAAAAATATCACCCTCTATGCCCGTGAGTCCCACGCCACAGAGGCAATACCAGTTGACATCCAACCAACCCTTGATGAAGCGCTCAAGATCGCCATGTTTGCGACCAAGCTGCATGAAATCACCGTGGTAAAAAATTATCAGGAGAACCTGGTTATTGAGGCTAAACCGGAAGAATTGTTCCAAGTCTTTGTCAATCTCATGACAAATGCTATTCATGCGATGGAAGGTCATGGGCTTCTCACCCTCACGGCAGAAACAGAGAAGGAGCTGGTTCGCATATCAATCACGGACACAGGCAAAGGTATTGCATCCGAAAATTTACCAAAAATTTTCGACCCGTTTTTTACCACCAAAGCCCCAGGGCAGGGCACCGGCCTGGGCCTCTACAATGTCCGAACCCTTGTCCGTAAATATCAAGGCGAACTCACCGTGGACAGCGCACCGGGAAAAGGCACCACGTTTTCCCTCGTCTTTCCTCATGCACACGCCTCTTCCAGATGAAAACTTATGAGTACCATTCTCACCAGCGAGACACCCATTAAACGGAAAAAAGGCCTGACCACGAAATTGGTCCTGTCCATGCTGTTGGTCGGCGCATTACCCCTCCTCATTGGGTTATTTCTGGCGTTTTATCAAGGAACACAAAAAATTCAGGAGGTCAATGGAGCCAGCTTTGAAGCCTTGGCCACGGAAACCGCCAGAAAAATTGACATTGTGGTGGCTGATGAATTAACGCGAACCGCGCTATTGACCACGGACGTCGACATCGTCACATTCCTGGAGGAACAACGGGATGCCTTGAACGCGCTCAGCCCGAGCGCCTCAGCCGAAGTCTTACAACAGGAACAAGCCCGGTGGGAGGCTGGAGATCCTGATCAAGCTCACGCAATCACTCAAGGCCCCATAGCTGAAAAACTCAAAGCACAAATTGAAGGCACCTTTATTGACCCTGGACATCCCATTCCGATTATTACCCGCTCAGCCACTCGAGCGCTCTACATGACGGACATCGCTGGCCGGCTCATTGCCAGCATCGATCACAAGCCATCCTATTTGCATGCACAAGAACCATGGTGGCAGGGGGCCTTCCATAAGAGGGTGGGGCAACCATATTTGAGTCCCATCGCCTTTGACCCTCAACTGAACACCTATACGTTTACGTTAGCGCTTCCCATCATGGATAGGTTGCGGTATGAAGCTGTTGGCATCCTGCGACGCGTGTATGATGTCAAAGAATTCTTCGCCCCCTCCATCGAGACGATTCGTTTTGGGAAAACAGGACACGTCATGCTTATTGACAGCCGTGGGGTTGTCCTCAGTTGTCCCATTCTGCCAACCGGAACAACCCTAGGTGACCCGCAACTGATTCCCTTGGTCACACCCATGCAGGCGGGGTGGACATCCGCACCCAGTGATGGCCATGGCGGGCAGGATACCTCCATTATCGGATTTGCCCCGCTGGACAATACGAGTCGGATCACCCGAGCCTCCAGCGGGGTGGGGTGGCATATGTTTGTGTGGCAATCCTCTGAAGAACTGTTTGCGCCGATCCAACAATTCTTTCAATGGACAGCTGCGTTCGGCATCTTGGGAGTGGGGTTGTTAGTCACCTTAGGCTATCTGGCGGCTCACCGGATCAGCGCACCCATTCGACGGCTTCAAGAAGCCGCCCGCCGAATCGGACGAGGAGAATTTCAAGAACCCATTGTCATGACCACCGGTGATGAAATTGAAGAACTCGCTGAAGAAATCAATCGCATGAATGAACAGTTAGCCTCACAATTTGCAGGACTGGAAAGCCAGGTGGCCTTAAAAACCCAAGAAGTGGAATACCTGCAAGAATCCACTTCTCAGATTCTGGATAGTGTCCCTGATCCCGTCATCATGATCACACCGGAAGAGACCATTGAATATCTCAATCAAGCCTCGAAAAATGTCCTGGCCATTACCAATGGAAACAGTGAAGGCCGCCCGTTCTTTGAACTGCTCAATCTCGATCCGGCCACCCAAGCCAAACTGCATCAGGAAATTGAAGCCGTCAAGCATTCGTCCCTGCCCCCAATCGTTCCAAAAACACAGGAACCCAACACCAAGAACTTAAAAGATCCCCTCTCCCAAACCAATTGGGGCGATACTGGAGACACGCGACAAGAACTCCGACTCAACCAACGAACCTACCGTTATCGCTGGTTTTCCGTGCACGTGCATCCGGGAAAAGATGCTTGCATTGGCTTAGTACTTCGAGATTCCACCGAAGAAAGTCTCTTGCAAGATCAATTGATCCAAGGAGAAAAGCTGGCAAGCCTCGGCGTCCTGAGTGCCGGAATCGGACATGAGCTCAATAATCCCCTGGTTGGAGTCATCGGATTAGGCGAAGCGATTCAAGATGAAGACAACATGGAAAACATGAAAGGGTACGCCAAGGATATTGTACAACATGGCAAGCGGATGGCGGCAATCATCCGGGACTTTACCGGACAAATTGGCAATCAATTCCTTGAGTCGAAAACGGTCATCGATATCAATGCGCAACTGACGCAAGCCATCAATGTCGTCAAAGGACAATTCCCGTCTGAATCCATCACCGTCAACCTAAGACTGGAAACCATCCCGCCCTTGCGAGCAAAACCCTATGAACTGGGCCAGGCGTTGACCAATGTTCTCACGAATGCATTTCAGGCCATATCCGGCACGGGCACCATCGATATCAGCACTTCGGCGAATGAGGAAGGCATCCATATTCGCATCGCGGATACCGGTGCGGGTATTGCCCCATCCCACCTGCCTAAAGTCTTCGACCCGTTTTTCACGACCAAAGGCCAGGGGGAAGGGTCGGGATTAGGCCTGACGGTTGCCTATCGCATTATCACGAAATTAGGTGGACAGATTCGCTTGGAGAATAACCCTAAGCAAGGAACCATATGTCACATCACATTTCCTCTTTCAGTCGAACACCCAACCACAAGGAAGGACGATGGATCATGAACATCACGACTAGCCAATGCTTCCTGCTCGCAAGCCTGCTCCTCACCAGTGTAGCTATCGTGCCCACCCAAGATCTTCAGGCAACCGCGCCCTCACCGCCACCATCCCTCTCTCCTGAAAAAGTTTCCGACTACTTGCATTCGATTATCGAAGCTGACCGAAATATCTATACCACCTACGTGGTCAAACGAATGCAAGAGAAAGGGATCGTGTTAGCCAGAGAAGACTGGGAAAGTAGCAATGCCATTCCGTTGCCGGCCCAATTTTTACATTATTCCAGCAAGCTGGTGGCAGAATCCGGCCATGGCGTCAGATTTCGCCTCATCAGTCTCTGGCCTATTCATCGACGCAATGGGCCAGCCACAGAGTTTGAGCGCAAGGCGCTGGAAGACCTACAAGACGCACCTGATACCCCGCAACGCGGCATTGTGACCAGCGGAAAAAAGAAGTTTTTTCAGTCCATTTATGCTGACAAAGGCATCACCCAGGCTTGCATCATCTGCCACAATTCCCACCCCCTCAGTCCGAAACGAGACTTTCAAGTGGGAGATCTCATGGGTGGCGTCGTGATCACCATTCCGTTGGATGAATGACCAGTTAGCCCCTCGCTGAAACACCACTCAGAACAATCATACCCCAATGGCCGAGGCGTGATTGTATCGGTACCCTCACAACAACCCTTCCCTCCCATAACCAGTCGTGTAGACACCATTATCCTCTATCGATCAAGCGACCAGTTTATCTCTCTTTCCATACTCATCCCTGTTATGGAATAGTGCAGAAATGCTCAAATTTTTTTCGGTGCTGATCCTCATAGGATGTTGGAATACCTCTTGGGTATGGGGCATGGATTGGCAACAGCCTGGTAAGGGGAAAAACCACGTTCATCTTGAGGGCATTCTCGAAGATATTGAAGCCTTAAGCAGCCCACGCTTTCAAGGACGTCAGACCGGGACGAACGGTGGAGAAGAATCAGCCCGATTCATCACCAAACGTTTGGAAGCATTGGGGTTGATCCCCATTGTACCGGCCATCAAGCAAGGAGAACCTGCACAATGGGTTCAACGCACTCCCTTTTCAGCGTTACACCTGCTTCCACCAGCCACACTGGAACTCTCTACAAGCGGTGGCCGGGGTAAAGAGAAATTCGTCACCTTTGACATCAGCCAAGATTTCCTCCCTGTCCTCGACTCCCCTTCCGTCAATCTCATGGCCCCTCTCGTCTTTGTGGGATATGGCATTGTCGATCCTGCCATGAACAGAAATGACTACCAGGGAATCGATGTCACCAACCGTCTTGTCCTATTCCTTCGCGGCAAACCTCCCACCTATTCCCCCTGGTTCACGCATGAACAAAAGGCCCACATCGCCAAGGAAAACGGAGCGGCCGGATATCTCACCGTGACCGGGCCTCTGCTCAGTCGATATGAAGCACGGAAAGGCCTTGCCCAAAAACCATTAGCCATTTATGCAGCCTCGCCCGAAGAACGCCCTATTCCAGGCGCATGGATCAACGGCCCAACCTTCGATCAACTGTTACAACCCATCAATGAATCATTGCAATCTCTTCAGCAAAAGGCCACGACCCAAAAGAATGGGATGAATCTCACGCTTCCACTTGTTGGCCATCTC
>QJYE01000286.1 GCA_003235785.1 Nitrospirota bacterium | reverse complement strand
GCCTGAGGTTCGCCAAGGACCAAGCCAGGGTCAGGAAACAATTCAGATGGGGGTGATTCTGTCTTGAGTTCGCCTTCGACTAGCACCGCCAAATCAATGAGCAAAATAGGACGCCGGCGTTCCCAGGACAGGACGACCCCCTTGCTCTCAACAACATCTTTCTTGGCTGAAGTCGCCCACTTCGCGCGTAGCTCTAAATTCCCTCGCATTTTCGGGGTAAACTCCAACCGAGCCCAACCTTGCGCATCGGTGGGAGTTTCACCAACCGCCTGCCCTTGCAGAAAGAACTCGACCGGCTCTTTCGCAAGGCCCTGCTCCCCTTCTGGGCCTTGCTCCGTCAGACGGGCTTGCAATTGGACCGGCTTTCCTGGAAACGTCAACACATCAGTGACGTACAGCTCAAACACACGATCTTCAGCACGAACCTCTGTGGTACCGCCTGCGAACAGCCCCATAAGACTGCCAACCGCATAAACCCATACAAATATTCGCATCATACCCCGCATTGGCTATTTCTCCGAAGACAGGAATTAAACTTAGAAACAGCCGTTGGACGCCCAACGGCTGTTTCCGGGTTAAAACAGTCCCCGATTTCGTTTACCGAAGGAAAACGCATCGACCCCAGAAAAAATCGCGAGCTGAATATAAAACAACCAGCCCATGGGCCAAAAAAACTTGGCTACCACCAACAACGCCAGCCCACACACCAGGAAAACTTGCGCGCGCTTCACGCCTAAATATAAATGGCCCATTCCCGGCAAAATAGAGAGGAACGCGGCCCCAACCGCGTTAAGAGTTTTTTCTCGTTCATTCATAGAATGTGACTCGGAGCCAACCATACCATGCCTCCTAGCGGAGTGCTAGCACATCGTGAAACGTCATGCAAACGGTATGCAGGAAGTTATTCTCGCGCCACCGATCCAACCAAATACTCACTGCAGCCGCAACGAGGAAATCCCGATTTTTAATCTCTGGAACGGAATAGAAGAGAAAGACTCAGAAATAGAATCGTCAGGCATGAGGCGGCAATGCACTTCGTAATTTTGTACTTCTTCCTTTTCCCACCTTTTACGAGAAGAGGGATTCACGATGAATACTGTCAGGAATGACGATTAGGGGAAATGTCGGAGATCACGAGAGAGAGCTATAGAGGAAGCGACGTGGGGTAATTTCCGAGAACACACACCCTAAACTTCGTCGTATCTGCCAAACGATTCGTCATCCCTGCGAGTTGTTGGTAGGGATTTTCACTCACTAAGCAGTCACGACAAACATAAGAATTGACTTAGCTGTCTTTCAGCTGACAAGGCACTTCTCACTGTTTACTTCGCAAATTACTCAAGCTTGCGCTTCCGCAATTCTTCTTCAAAGGTTTTTTGATAGAGCACATCCCATTCCTGAGAACCTTCTGGAACGGGACGAGAATAGGATTCCAATCGACGCCGAACCTTTTGCTCGAGTTCGGCATCAACTTTCATATGTTCGGCAATAACTTTTTTGATTTCACGAAGAGCTTGCGCTTCATCCCCGACCAAACTGGCTTGTTCCAGGTTTTTCAAACTTCCCAAAATCACATGGGACAAATGCATTTGTTTTTCGTCACTCAGAAGGAAGGCCATAGTCTGTGCAACACCTGTGAAGGATTATAAAACAATATCACGTTCTTTCATGAGTTTTTTCTTGACCATGGAAAACATCTTTTGATAATCGGCCCGCCCTGCGGCGAATTCTTGGTCAAATTGCTTGAGCATTTCCCGAACATCCGCATTGAGCCGGTCTTCCACCTGCAATTCATTGGTAATGGCTGATTCCACATGTTGAACCACGGGCTCTTCCTTCCCTTGAATCTTCAAAAGCCCTTGAGTTGTCAAACGCGCGACCACCGTAGCGGCCATTTGATGAATACGAGTAGCGTTAAATCGCATTACGCCCCTTCCGGAAGTAATTCAACCTGCATAGTGGTCGCCCCTGCCGCTTGTTGTAAGACTTTCGCATCGCCCTGGATTGTCCCAATGACATTTACTCGATCGGCCGGAACTGGATCCTCGCCCAAACTCATAGGGGTTCGCCCAAAAAACACCGCCAGCATTTGGCCCATACCCCAAAACGCCACGTCTCCGACTTTCACTTGATTTTTCGCGGTCTCTCGATAGTCTTTGACTCCCGGGACGTTGCAATAAAACTCTTCTCCCCATTGATTGACAGGGGCCTCAATGGGAAGTGCCTCAATAACGGCTTGGGCCGTTCGGTTTGGCTTGAGCTCGGCCACAACCGCAATACCCCCAATGGTGATTTTTATTTTTTGCGGACGAAATTCCATAAATCCTCTATTTTTATTGACAAGGCGGAAGACATTGACGGACAGTCGAATGTAGCTTGTCCTCTTGATGAAATCAAGGCTAGAATCTTATGTCCGCCTCGTATTCTCTTATGCTGCATTCCACCTTCATTTTTTTGCAAGGGATTGGCGAATCCACCGAACGGCTCCTCTGGGAGGCCGGAATTACGGATTGGGACATTTTCCTTCAGACTACCACCATTCCTCACATTTCAGCATCACGAAAAGAGCTGTATGATAGGCTTTTAAAAGATGCCCGTGCCCAATTGCATCAGCAAAATTCCCGGCATTTTACTAAAATGTTCAAGGCCAGGGAGCATTGGCGACTCTATCCGCATTTTCGCCAGAACACGGCCTTTGTGGATATTGAAACCAATGGTATTCCTGCGCCCCATGGTAAAATTACGGTCGTGGGCATTTACGGTCGAGGACAGATGACCTCGCTTGTTGAGGGAGAGACTCTTTCCGAACGTCGGTTGCAAGATGAATTGGCTTCATACGATTTCTTAGTGACATTCTTTGGGTCAGGGTTTGACCTACCCTTTTTGAAAACCACCTACCCAGACCTCATTCTGGATCAACCGCACCTCGACCTGTGTTTTGCCGCCAGAAGACTCGGGCTGAAAGGTGGATTGAAATCCATCGAACAGCAACTCGGCTGTCATCGTGCAACCTCGCTCGAAGGCTTAACCGGGTTGGATGCCGTTCGCCTTTGGGAAGAATGGCAAGGGGGAAGCCAGCCATCTAGAGATTTATTACTGACCTATAACGAAGCCGACTGCAAAAATTTGGAGCCTTTAGCTGATTTAATCTGTGATCAAATGACCAGGAAATATGGTCCACCTGAAATGATTGCGATGGCGTCATGACTCATTCAGTCATTCAGCAATGGACAGGTGTGGGACTCACCGATATCGGTCGAGTCCGCAAACTCAACCAAGACGCCTTTTTTGTGGCTAACGATCTTCAGCTGTGGGTGCTGGCTGATGGCATGGGTGGACATGCGGGTGGGGAAGTGGCTAGTCGGATTGCTGTCGAAACCATCCCTCAAGAATTCCAACGGTTATTGGGAACCAACCCCTGTACATGGCCCTCAACGGAAAGGCTTGCACCCATGATCGTGCAGGCCATGGAAACGGCTAACCAATGTATCCGTGAACAAGCTCGCCAACGTGCAGAAATAAAAGGGATGGGCACCACCATTGTGGTCGTGGCAATCACTCAAACGCACCAGACCAGCCAAGCGGTCATCGCCCATTCGGGGGACAGCCGGGCCTATGTTTTGAGAAATGAGCACTTAGCTCTTTGGACGAGAGATCATACCCTTATGGAAGAACGGTTGGCCCTC
>QJYE01000105.1 GCA_003235785.1 Nitrospirota bacterium | reverse complement strand
TTCAACGCTGTGAAGATTGGCCTCCGGATGATTAAGAATTTTTGCAAGCCACTCTTCCGATGATTGACCAGAAGCTTCTTCCACATAGGAACGAACCAAAGAACGAAGAGATGGCCCCTCCTCAGAAGGAGCCGTCGCCCCAACAACCTCTCCGGCAACGGCCACGCGGCACAGCCCCACTACACACAACAACACAAGACAGCAGGTCACAATAGTACGACGCATGATAGTCACATCGTCCTTCCTACGAAACACGTCCTCGCAAAGACGGAAGATGGAATTCCATCGACTCCGTCATCTCCAGCATGAATTTTCCAGAATCTATCTTCTCTGTCATTCTCATCATGGATTTTCGAAAATCCATCGTCTCCGTCATTCCCGACATTCGTTATCGGGAATCCATCTTTGGTTCGCCCCCTTCGGAAGCAAGACAAATTCAAAATCAGCAACGCCTCGTGACAAGACCGAGGGTCAATGCGTAGACGCCCCACCGGGGTGTCTCTCCACAGCATAACGAGATCATCTTGTAGAGACGTTCCGGTGGAACGTCTTCTCCATCTGAAAGCACAAAGAACAGTAGAATGCACAGCCTGCCAAAGAAAACAGAGTTCCAGCGGCCAGAGCAGACAGCGTTCAGCCAGAAGCAAATGGAAAAGCCCCCACTTGCAACCCAAACCCGTCGCTCTTGGCCAATTCGTGCTTCATCAATTACTGAACCGTCCTGCTTCCAGGAAGCAAGTCGCGCCAAGGCCTCATGCCACGCCGCATAACTTTCAGGAAACTGAGAGTCCGTTTGTCCTTAGCAGAACACCTAACCGGCTGGCGAAGCGTTAATTCGTACTCCAAATTTAAGATTGCTAGATCATCACATTCAGGCGATTATGCCAAACATGCGCAATAATGTAACCCATGAACGGGAAGACGACCCGCCGGGTCGTCTCTACAGGACAATGGGAGGAAACAGAGAGGCGAACTTAGACAGGATTTTCGTAGAAGATGTAGGGGGTGGAGTAGTCGCTGAATTCGAAATAGACTTTTTTCTCGCCGGGGTCTTTGAGGCCATTGAGATTGGCGTCTAAGATGCCATAGCCAAACCGGTAGGGACGTGGCAGATCATCATTGGTTCCCATCGCCGTGGTCAGTTTATCTATTTTAATAAACCGCTTGACGAGCTTTTCTCCCGCGTAAATTTCCAAGACACCGTCGGTGCCCGTCCAATTCTGCACGGCCCGCCCGAGCTTATTTTGCGTCTCCTGCGTGCACGCCGCTAGGAGCAGTAACCCAATGATCCAGAATTTATTGGCCATAGAATATAGAATCCCTAGATACGTGAACTATTGGGAGGTCTTTACCCCCAACCGTCTCCCTGGAAGGGCGAGGGAGCTATGAACTATCTTAGTGTACAGTAAGAAACTCCCGCGATTTAATTTCTTGACGCAAGACGTTGATAGGTTTCCTGAACCAGGCTTTTCCCATAGGTTCGCTCCAATCGACGGACGATAAAATGGCCGCGTGCCATATTTTGAAAATGATCCATAAAGAGCAAATTGATTGTAGCTCCACCGGCGGCTCCGAGTAACGGAATGGCTTGCGCGGCGGCTTTTTCGGATACCTGAATACTATATCGAGAAGCAATTTTCGACAAAAACCTGACCAAGACTGGTGCCCCGGAACTCGACAACCTATGTTCGGCTAGATACTTGGCCGCCTCCGTCATGGCGCCCGCTAAGGCCGCCCGTACCGCAAAATACCCGGTTTCCGCGCCATCATCGTCTTCCTTCATGCCCCCTAGGGCAAACACTTCTAAACATGCCAACTTGGTGTCGGCCTCAGACAGCGGTTCGCCCTCACTTCTGGCAATGTCGGCGATTGATCGCAACATCAGCGTCGTCGAGATGGGTAACTCCACCGTCAGAGCCAATATCCCGAACGCGCCACCCACCGCTCCACTCACCGTGGTGAGAAACCGATGGGCGCCATCGGCGGATTCGCCTCGATAGCGTTCATCCAATGTGGACACCGCCAAATCCATCGCTTTAGATAATGCTTTTTGGGTCGTGTTGATCATTTTATCCGACACCCCATCCGGCAACATCTTAATGGCTTTTTCTACAGGGGTCCCGATGAGATTGGTAACTTTGGCGGCAAAGGATGGGTTTTCTAGGAGATCCACCGCACGGGTTAAATCATGACGATCAGTAGGATTGAGCGTTGTCATCATTTCGTGACCTCACTTCCGTTGGCTTCAACCGGCCTCGTGATGGGACTATTGTAATCTTCTGCTACCAACTCTGGCGAGTCTCGCCCACACACGCAAACCTGCCGGCTTACGCCTGTCGATCAATCGTCGCGGTTACAAGCCAATCCGGCCCGAGTTTTTTGAATGTGGGATTCACAAGATGCCATGCTTGCTTAAGACTCTTGGGTGATGTTCCACCAATTAGGCCCTTCGCATCTTGCCCCCCAAGTATTTTCGGAGCCACATATAATCGTACCTGATTGACCACCCTTTCATGAAGGGCAGAGGCATTGAGGGTACTTCCGCCCTCCAACAGCACAGAAGACAGACCTTCTTTGGCTAATTTGGCTAACGCCGCTTTCAATGACACTCTTTGTTTTTTTTGTGGAAGAACCCAAACCTGAACACCTTGCTCTCGCAAAGTATCGATTTTTTTTGGTGAGACCCCTGCCGTCGTACAAACAATAGTTGGTTGCTCCTGCACCCACCGTAGGATCTTGGCCTTCATAGGAATACGCAATTGGCTATCCAATACCACGCGTACCGGCTGCCGACCCCTTCGCTGCGTTGCGTTGATCTTTGATCCCCTTGCCGACAATTCCGGATTGTCCGCCAGCACCGTCCCGATGCCGACCATCACCGCATCAACCTGGCTTCGAACATGGTGCACATCCTGCCGCGCCTGTTCACTCGTGATCCATTGTGATTGCCCCGTGTGAGTGGCTATTTTTCCATCCAACGTCATGGCCCCCTTTAAAATCAGGAACGGTCGCCCGGTGGTCAACCAATGAATATAAATTTCATTGAGCGTCTGCGCTTCGGCTTCCAACGTACCCACCGACACATCGATCTTAGCGTTTTGTAAGGCCTGAATACCTCGACCCGCGACTTGTGGGTTAGGATCGGCCATGGCCACACACACCCGCGTGAGACCAGATTGGACCAAGAGGGGCACACAAGGAGGGGTTCGCTTCTGAAGGTGGCAACAGGGCTCCAACGTAACATAGAGTACGCCCCCTCGCGCACGTGGCCCGGCTTGATGGAGCGCCAGGACTTCGGCATGGGCCTGTCCTGCCTGTCGATGATAGGCTTCACCCACCACGCGCCCCTGATTCACGATGACCGCACCAACCATGGGGTTGGGACTGGTCTTCCCCTTTCCCCGGGACGCCAGGGAAAGGGCACGTTTCATGTAGAAATGATCAGGTTGGACGGTCGTCACCGTCGTTTCGAAGCAGTTGGTGATTTCTTACGGGAGGTCGACTTTGAGGCGGCTTTCTTTTTCATGACTGTTTTTTTCACGATGGGCTTTTTTGAGGGAGCTTTTTTGGGGACAGTTTTCTTCTTAGCGCTCGATCGTGCGGCTTTGACAGGAGTCGTCGATTCTTTTTTTTCGGCCTTTTTGGCAGCACGCTGACTCTCTTCCTGTTCCAGCACCGCCAGCGCT
>QJYE01000395.1 GCA_003235785.1 Nitrospirota bacterium | reverse complement strand
ATCGAAAGTGTGCTGAGGTGGTACAGCAAGCAATATACCTTCGCTAAGGAGAACATCTTTCTTCATCGTCACAATCAAGATTTTTTGGTCACCATTGACAATCAAACGTTGGCTGAGAATACAAACGAGGGCTTGTTCCTTTACCTGGATAAAATCGTTGCAATCGGACACCATGGAGGGTTTCGTCCACGTAAGTCCTACAGTACCTCGAAATGTTATGTCGCTTCCGCAGAATTTCGGAAACTTCTGGGAGATTCCGCCTGGCCGAACAAGGGACGAGAACCCATTGGCGAGAGGCTTCTCCCTGAATTGGTTGGTTTCAAACGACATATTTCCGGGGATCCGGAAACCCATGGGCTTTTGGAGGAAAATATGATCATCCCCATGCCCTGGATTGTTTCCTCTACATTCCCGCTGTTGACTGCGGCCCGAGCCAACATACAATGCGAGTTTGACCGCACCTATCGAACTATACTCAATAGCAATGCGTATGTTGGAAAGCGACTGCTCTTCATTTCCGGTCTGAACGTGGATATTTCTCCTCATCAGGATCAAGTGTTCCCTTTGACGACCTTTGTCCCATGGGCGGCGTATGTTCAAGATCAGCATGGAAAATCTTCTGTCTTGGAACAGCGAGACATTGTGGACCGATTACTTGAACAACGCGAACATAATCCTGATGAAGTCGACCTTGAGGTGGCTATACAGCACATGAAAGACGCCGAGGAAATTAAGATAAAAATACTGTGAATCGATCAGAAAGACAGCGCAGGTGTAGGGCTCGTCGAAAGGGAATGTTGTCGTGTGGGAGTGGCGGATTTTCTAATTTTGGAAAAATTATAATTTTGTGGTTCGCAATCGCAGTGCGTTGGTAATGACTGACACCGAACTAAACGTCATGGCGGTTGCGGCAATCATCGGACTCAAGAGGATGCCAAATGCCGGATAGAGAATGCCGGCAGCAATTGGCACCCCGATGGCATTGTAGAAAAAGGCAAAGAACAGATTTTGACGAATGTTGCGCATGGTCGCCTGGCTGAGCCGGCGGGCACGGGCAATGCCTCGAAGATCACCTTTCACCAGGGTGACGCCCGCACTTTCCATGGCCACATCCGTGCCCGTTCCCATGGCAATGCCGACATGGGCTTGAGCCAGGGCCGGCGCGTCATTGATGCCGTCTCCTGCCATGGCCACGATTCTTCCTTGTGCTTGAAGTTGTTTGATAATTTGGCTTTTCTGTTCGGGTAACACCTCCGCTTTCACTTCATCGATGCCAAGTTTCTGTGCGACCGCATGTGCGGTTTGCTGATGGTCACCGGAAACCATGACGACCTGAATGCCTTCTTCATGTAACAGGCGAATAGCTTCCGGGGTCGAGGCTTTGACAGGATCGGCCACGCCCACAATTCCCACTGCCCGATGATCGATGGCCACAAACATGACGGTTTGGCCGTCCCGGCGCATCCCCTCGGCCTTGTCTGTTAGCGGCTTGAATCCGACGGAATCAACTTGATAGTCGTCCTCTAAAAATTTTCGTGTGCCGAGTGCCATGCTGTGTTCCTGAACGGTTCCGATGACGCCTTTCCCTGTTTTTGACTGAAAGTCTTGAGCCTCCCACAAGTCCAGCCCTTTGTCCTTTGCTCCGTTCACAATGGCCGAAGCCAAAGGATGTTCGCTGTTTCGTTCCAGACTGGCCACTAATCGCAACAGATCATCGTCGTTTAAATCGGAAATGGAAACCACTGACATCAGTTTGGGCTTGCCTTCCGTGAGGGTTCCGGTTTTATCGACGACGAGCGTATCCACTTTCTCCAACTGTTCCAGTGCTTCGGCATGTTTCATGAGAACGCCGGCGGTAGCTCCTCGTCCGGTCCCCACCATAATCGACATGGGGGTCGCAAGTCCCAACGCGCAGGGACAGGCAATAATGAGGACTGCGACCGCATTGACCAGGGCATGAGCCATACGAGGCTCGGGACCCAAAAAAGCCCAGATCAAGAAGGTCAGTGCCGCAACCCCTACGACAATCGGAACAAAATAGCCGGCCACCAGGTCGGCCATTCGTTGAATGGGCGCCCGGCTGCGTTGGGCTTCGCTCACCATGCGAACAATTTGAGCCAGCACGGTGTCACGGCCCACACGCTCAACTTGCATCAATAACGTCCCCGTGCCATTGACGGTCCCGCCGGTGACCTGAGCACCGGCCTCTTTTTCCACCGGAATGGATTCTCCGGTAATCATCGATTCATCCACGGCACTTTGACCTTCAAGGATGACACCGTCGATCGGAATTTTTTCTCCCGGCCGGATGCGAAGCTTATCCCCCGGATGCACCGATTCAACGGGGACATCTTCTTCCTTGCCATTCTCGACAATGCGTCTTGCTGTTTTCGGTGCCAGGCCAAGTAGGGCTTTAATGGCGCTGCCGGTCTGGCTGCGAGCCCGCAATTCCAGGACCTGGCCCAATAGCACGAGCACGATAATCACGGCCGCCGCTTCAAAATAGACGGCGACTTCACCGCTTTCTCCTCTGAAGGAAGCGGGAAATAAATCTGGAGCTAAGGTGGCTATGGTGCTATAGACATAGGCCGTGCCGGTCCCCAACCCAATCAACGTAAACATGTTCAGACTGCGGTAGATGAGCGAAGCCCAGGCGCGCTGAGAGAACGGCCATCCACACCATAAGACCACGGTCGTTGCTAAGGCCCATTGCACCCATGACATGACCGAAGGTGACAGGACTTGCTGAACAGGTTTGCCAGGTATCATCTCGGACATGGCCAGGAAAAATACGGGGAAGGCCAACACGAGACCAATCCAGAATCGGCGCAGCATGTCTTGGAGTTCGGGATTCTCTTCCTCTTCAAGTGTGATTTCCCGTGGATCGAGAGCCATCCCGCATTTCGGACAAGAGCCTGGTTGGTCCTGTACTACTTCAGGATGCATGGGACAGACATATTCCGTTTTCGTTGCCGGGGCGACGGCGACATCCGGTTCGAGGGCCATCCCACATTTCGGACATGCCGCAGGTTTGGGAGATTCCACGCCGGGACACATGGGGCAAATATATTTGGCACCCGGCTTGGCCGGCTCTGTCTCCATCGACTGCGTATGTTTTCCAGCCAGATAGCCCTCTGGATCATGGCTAAACCGATCCAAACAGCGAGGATTGCAGAAGTAGTACATCGTGCCCGCATGCTCGAACTTTCCTGCCGCATTGAGCGGATCGACCATCATGCCGCAGACAGGATCCTTCACCTGTTCAACTTTGGCCATACTCAGTTCCCGTCGCCGGGGCTTATTTTTTGGGGTATGGGGTTCTTGCTCCATTGTCATCGTCCTTGTGAGTGACCCAACAAAACCAATCCATGAACCGCGATCAATTCCGAACAACTTCAGGAACACAACAGAATGTTCCTGAAGGCAAACGGCATTTAATTTTCCCTTTTATTTATTCAGTATAAAGAAACACTTCAGTGGTGGGAAAGGCAACCTGAGTTTTGGGATTCAGTAGCAAACGACTGGATATCTTTTGACATCCCATGTGTTGCCTGCTTTCCCGACAATGGGACAGGCTGTTTCCGGTTTTTAAGACGAATACCCAGGCAAGTCCATCTTCCCTGGCACAGATAGCCATGAATCGTTATTGGCTTATCGTTCATGTATGCCGTGTCAGATCCTTATCAGGTCAAAAAGATTGGAG
>QJYE01000396.1 GCA_003235785.1 Nitrospirota bacterium | reverse complement strand
TGAGAAACATGCCGACGGGGTGGTGTGTGTGACCATTTTTGTGCCGGATAGTCCTGAGATAGCTGAAGCCGCGGCCATTGAAATGGCCAAGCACATGGGACTGAATAATCCTGAGGTCATCAGCCGACGGGTCATGCATCCGGCTGAAGGCAGTGTGTTTGAAATCAAAGGCGTGCTTCAGGTGGAAATCAACAAGCATGAGCTGTCGCTGACTGTCCCTGAGCGACCATTGCCGGATAAGGAGATTGAAGCATGGGTGCGTCCGCGGCGGTTGCATATTGTGGCGGCGACGGTTGGGGAGGACGAGCACTCCGTGGGGCTCCATGAAATTCTCGATATTAAACATGGCGGGATTGAAAAGTATGGATTCTTGTGTCATGACCTGGGAACTTCAATCTCGATTGAGCGGCTTCTTGATGCGGCCATGGAATACCGGGCCTGCGCCATTTTGATCTCCACCATTGTCACGCATGCTCATGTCCATGAGCAGCACATGCGGCGTCTCCAGGAGCTGGCGACTCAACGGGGGGTGCGAGATGACCTGGTGTTACTGGCTGGAGGAACGCAGGTTACCGACGAACTGGCCAAGGCCTGTGGCATGGATGGCGGGTTCGGGCGAGGGACGACGGGTCGGGACGTGGCGAGTTCCCTCGTGCGCACGTTGCGTCAAAGGGAGGTCAAATAGACACGCCTTGACCTCTCCCTACCTGACGATCGATCTCGACAAAATTGAACATAATAGCCGGACAATCGTCAGCTTGTGTCAGTCGCACGGAATGAGTGTCACTGGTGTGACTAAGGGTGTCTGTGGTCAACCTGAAGTGGCCAAAGCTATGCTGCGGGGTGGTGTCTCGTCTCTGGCCGATTCCCGCATGGAAAATATTCACCGCCTACAGGCAGCGGGGATTCACACTCGCTACATGCTGTTGCGCCTTCCTCCGTTGTCGGGTGTTGAGGAAGTCGTGGGGACGATCGATGTCAGTGTGAATTCAGAGCTATCCGTGGTGGAAGCGTTGTCGCAAACCGCCTGCCGTCGTGGCATGGTGCATGACGTGATGTTGATGGTTGAGTTGGGCGATTTGCGTGAAGGCATTCCATCTGACGAACTCCTTCCCTTTGTTCGTGCCGCCATGCAGCTTCCTGGTATCCGTATTCAAGGGATCGGAACCAATCTGGCGTGCTTCGGAGGTGTGGTGCCGAGCACTGAGAATATGGCGCAACTCGTCGAGCTGGTTCAGGCGCTTGAGGAACTTATCGGATATCGTCTTGAATGGATCTCAGGTATGAACTCAAGCGGGTTTGATCTTCTTGTGGCCGGAAAGACTCCCACGCGGATCAATCATGCCCGGATAGGGGAGGCCATTCTCCTGGGACGCGAGACGGTGCATCGTCGGCCATGGCCAGGTACCTTTCAGGATGCCTTTCTTCTCCATGCGGAAATTTTGGAGGTCAAGAGAAAACCCTCCTTGCCCGTTGGCGCACGAAGCGAGGATGCCTTTGGAGAACTGCCTGAGTTTCAGGATCGTGGCGAAATGATCCGGGCACTCTTGAATGTGGGACGAGAAGATGTCGTGATTGAAGGAATGACGCCTCTTGATTCACAGGTCACAATTTTGGGGGCGTCAAGCGGATACCTTGTCGTTGATGTGACTCGAACAGACACCTCGTATGGTGTGGGAGAAGAGCTGAGTTTTTCCCTCAACTATGCCGCTCTTCTTCGGGCCTCGACGTCAGAATATGTCAAAAATCGACCGTTTCATTCGGGTGGCCAGTCAACCCATCAAAGATATGCGAGTGTCTGATCAGTCCATTCGTCTGACGAAAGCCTTCGTCAATCTTCATCATCTCACGCACAATATGCGTTTGCTCCAGGAACTCGTCGGGAGCCGTCCATTGTGGCCATGCATTAAGGCCGATGCGTATGGCCACGGGGCTGTCATCATTGCACGTCACCTGACGAGTTTGGGTTACAAGACCTTTGGCGTGGCGGATGTCGAAGAAGGCCTGGCGTTGGTGCAGGCAGGCATTCACGCCACCTTTATTGTGCTTTCAGAGGCTCTCCCAGAGCATTGCCATGCCCTTATTGCTCACAATTTCGAACCGACTATTTCCACGCTCAACATGGCAGAGGCCCTGGCTTTCGAGGCGGAGAAAGCAGGAAAACGCATCGCCATACATGTGAAGGTGGACACGGGAATGGGACGGTTGGGTCTACAACCGGAAGAAGTTCAGAAATTTCTGGACCAATGCGTGGCGTTTCCGGGACTACACATCAGGGGAATCATGAGCCATTTCCCGCGTGCTGACGAACGAGACAAGAAATACTCCTTAAGGCAACTGCGCCGTTTCCGCCAGGTTCTGGAAGCAATACAGGAATATGGTATCGAGGCTCGGCACATGGCTAACAGCGCGGCGATTTTTGATCTGCCTGATTCCTACTTGGATGCCGCACGGCCTGGGATCGCGATTTACGGCCTCCACCCATCACGCGAGATTGCCAATCCCCGGGTCAATGAACTGAAACCTGTTTTGGAATGGAAAACCCGCATCGTGTTTCTCAAGGAAGTGCCGGCTGGTACGGGATTAAGTTATGGGCATGCCTACCACACCAAGAAGCGATCATTGATTGCCACCGTGCCAGTGGGGTATGGGGATGGCTTGAGCCGGAACCTTTCCAATCATTGCACGATGCTGGTTCACGGGGTTCGTTGTCCCCAGGTGGGGCGTATCACGATGGACTTGACGCTGCTGGATGTCACCGCCCTTCGCGGGGACGTTCAGCTGGGTGACGAGGTGGTGATCATCGGCCGGCAAGGGGCTGAAGAAGTGACGGCGGATGAGCTGGCCCAGAAACTGGGGACCATTAATTACGAGGTCGCGACCTGCATTTCACACCGGGTCCCGCGTATTCCAAGTCAGCTAGAAGAAGAAAAATGAAAATAATGCCAAACAGATGGAAGGTTGCTCTTTTTGAGCTTTTCGAGGTTTAATAATGAGGAACAACTTGAGTCCATAAACCTAGAAACAGCAGTTGGATCACAAATGTCTGCACAACCTCTTCATGCACTTAGGAAATTTCAAAAATCTCTCATCACCCCCAAGGTGACCACGAGTTGCAGAAATTCCTTATGCACATAAATAGTTTGCACAGCTTTTTGGCGCCCAACTGCTGTTTCTAGGATAAATGAAGCTGCCAGAAGGACATGTGATGAGAGTGATCCAGAAAAAAATGGTTGTATTTCTCAAGGTTCGAGAGAACATAAGGTTGCGGCGCCATGAAACGCATTCTTCTTGTCGATGACCATCAAATGGCCAGAGGAGCCTTGAAGTTGTTCCTGGAGGCGCAGGGCTATCTGGTGGAAGAAGCTGAAAATGGGGCGGAAGGTTTGGCTTGGATTGAGCAAGGTGATTCTTTCGATCTCGTGATTTCCGATAACCAAATGCCCGTGATGACCGGAATGGAATTTATTCAACGCCTTGCGCAACGGTCCTATCTCTCCACCCATCATTTGATTCTTTACACTGGAAACCTCACTCCGGAAATAGAGCAACAGGCAAGGGTCTTGGGCGTGTCTGCGGTTCTCTCGAAACCGTATAATTTCTCTGAATTGGGAGGCTTCGTCCGTCAAGCATGTGAAAATCCAAAATCTTGAGCTGCGAGGTGGCTTCATCAAGCGGCTTCGAAGTTAGCCCTCGCATATCGTG
>QJYE01000190.1 GCA_003235785.1 Nitrospirota bacterium | reverse complement strand
AACGGATTATTGGCCTCGATGTTCCCGACAATCTGCTAAATCGTCGAGTCATTGCCTTGGACCTGGGTTCCTTGGTGGCGGGGACAAAATACCGGGGGCAGTTTGAGGAACGGCTCAAAGTTGTGATGAAGGAAATTTCTCAAGCTGGTAATATCATCCTGTTTATTGATGAGCTTCATACCTTGGTTGGGGCGGGTGCGGCTGAAGGTTCTATTGATGCTGCTAATATGTTGAAGCCTGCCTTGTCTCGTGGAGAAATCCAATGTATTGGGGCTACGACCCTGGATGAATATCGAAAACATATTGAAAAAGATGGAGCCTTGAAGCGGCGGTTCCAGCCCATCTATGTTCAGCCACCGTCAGTAGAAGAGACCATTAGTATTATTCATGGACTCCGCGATCGGTACGAAGAACATCATGGGGTAGAGATAACCGATGAAGCGGTTGAGGAAGCGGTCAAGCTAACTGATCGCTACATTACCGACCGGTTTTTACCTGACAAAGCCATCGACTTGATTGATGAAACTGGATCTCGTGCGAAATTGTTGACCTATGCACTTCCGCCGGAGTTGAAATCCTTAGATCAGGAACTCAAGCGAGTTGCTCGAGAAAAAGAAGTGGCTATTGGTTTACAGAATTTCGAAGAAGCCGTGAAATTCCGTGAAGAAGAAGAGCGGTTCAGAAAATTATTAGATGATGCCAAGGCAGATTGGAAGAAAAAACAAGAGAAAAATCGCCCCGTAATTTCTGGTGAAGATGTAGCATTTGTCGTATCTAAAATTACGGGGATTCCTCTCTTTAGATTGGAAGAAGAGGAAACTGAAAAACTCTTGCATATGGAGGATTATCTTCATAAACGAATTGTTGGCCAAGAAGAAGCGATCTCGGCTATTTGCCGGTCTATCCGGCGGTCACGTGCTGGCCTGAAGGATGCGAGGAAACCCATTGGTTCGTTTATTTTCTTAGGACCAACAGGTGTCGGTAAAACCGAATTAGCACGTGCGTTGGCAGAATTTTTATTCAACACCGATGAAGCCCTGATTCGTGTTGATATGTCGGAGTATCAAGAGAAATTTACCAGCTCACGGCTGTTTGGTGCTCCTCCGGGCTACGTCGGGTATGAAGAAGGCGGACAACTGACTGAAAAAGTCAGACGTCGTCCCTATTCGGTTGTCTTGTTCGATGAAATTGAAAAAGCCCATCCAGACATTTTCAATGTGTTGTTGCAAGTGCTTGATGATGGCGTTTTGACAGATAGTTTAGGCCGAAAGGTTGATTTCAAAAATACCATTTTAGTCATGACTTCAAATTTAGGCACTCGATTTATCCAAAAGGGCGTTTCTTTAGGATTTCAACGTGAGATGGAATCCGAGCATAATACTCGTATGCGGGGAGAAGTCTTAGGTGAGTTGAAGCGGCATTTTAGTCCTGAGTTCTTGAATCGCCTTGATGAATTGGTTGTTTTCCATCAACTTACGAAAGAGCATTTGGTGCGTATCGTTGACATTCTCATTGGGGAACTCAATGCCCGTCTTCTGGAAAGAGGAGTGGAGCTAGAGGTGACCGATGAAGTGAAGCGCTGGCTGATTGATGAAGGATTTGAGCAACAATATGGTGCCCGTCCACTTAGACGAACCATTCAACGTTGTTTAGGAGATCCTCTCTCTGAAGAACTCATTAAGGGGCGATTTAAGGATGCGAAGAAGATTAAGGTTGTCTTAGTTGATCACACTCCAAATTTTATTGAGGAAGAAGTCTTAGCGAGTGTGTGATTGGATTTAAGGGAACAGTGAGGATACGCAAGACCCTCAGGACGTCAAGTTCTGAGGGTCTTGTTGTTTTGAGGACGTGTTGAAAAACCACTCAATGCCCATTTTTATCTGAGGTGATGCACGGGGATCACGGCGTAATTATATGGTCGTTGCCTATGGAAGGGTGGCAATCTAAGCCTATCCTGAGAAGCGGGCTATCTTCTACGAGCCAGCAGTTCAATAAACATTGTAGCTGGATAAGTATAAAGAAATGTATGCCATGGTATTAGGTATTGAGACATCCTGTGATGAAACAGCCGTTGCAGTTTTGGATGGCGAAGGACGCATTTTATCGAATGTCCTGGATTCTCAAATCGCCGTCCATGCTCCTTTTGGTGGTATTGTGCCGGAGTTAGCTTCTCGTCGTCATATGGAACGATTGGAGGTGCTGACCCGAGAGGCCTTGGAGCGTGCGAGTCTAACTCTATCAGACATTACAGGTATCGCTGTGACGAATCGACCAGGGTTGGTTGGAGCGCTCATTGTGGGTGTGAACTTTGCCAAAGCGTTGGCCTATGCCAGAAAAATACCGTATGTGACAGTGAATCATTTAGAAGGGCATCTCGCATCCGCCTGGTTAGCGAACCACAATTTAGCGACCCCCGCGATGGTCTTGGTGGCATCTGGAGGCCATACCCATTTGGCGTGGGCGCCCAATCGCGGAGAATACCAATTTATTGGTTGGACCTTGGATGACGCTGCGGGAGAAGCGTTTGACAAGGGTGCGAAAATGTTGGACTTGCCCTATCCTGGTGGTCCGGCCATTGATGAATTGGCGCAACAGGGCAATCGCCAGGCTGTGGCGTTTCCCCGCCCTCAATTACATAGCGGGGATTTTACATTTAGTTTTAGTGGACTGAAAACGTCGCTGCTCTATTTTTTGAAGAATGGAAAGAAGTCCACCGACCTACAGCTGTCAATAGCTGATATTGCGGCGAGCTATCAAGAGGCGATTGTCGAAGTGCTTGTTGCCAAGCTCTGCCGTGCCGCACGTCAGTATGAGGTAAAAGCGATCTCCGTCGTTGGAGGGGTGGCGGCCAATTCCCGTTTGCGGGAGAAACTTCAAGAGCAGGCTGGGGTATTTGGTTTAGATTTGACTTTGCCACCGCGTTCCTTATGTACGGATAATGCGGCTATGATTGCTGCGGCTGGATTAGGGAAATTGCAACGGCAGGAATTTGCCTCATGGGAAGAAGATGCGATATCGACCGTACAATGTAAACATGAGTTTTTTGCAAAGGCTGCGATTCCCACGTAAGGGCGTTTTTAGCTAACAAAGGAGCCATCATATTCCTACTGTAATTGGGAATCTTCATGGGCTAAAAGCCAATCATATTAGCCGGATGGAGCACTTATATCGTCGGCGCATTCCACCGGAAAAAGTCGTGACTTTAGATGTGGCTCGTGAATGTGCCGATCTGACATTTGAAACCAGACGGCAAATCGGGTTGTTGGTCAATCGGCAGGGTCAAATTGAATCGGTCATTATTGGTAATGGGCAGGAATTAGAAATTCCCAATTTATCCCGGACTCGTTCGGGTCTTCGGTTGTTACGTGGGGTGCGTTTGGTCCATACGCATCTTAAAAATCAACCGCTGACGCAGGATGATCTGACTGATTTGGCGCTGTTGCGCCTGGATTTGATTGTGGCGCTCGGAGTTGGTAAATCCGGTGGATTGCAAGATGTGTATGTGGCGCATAACGTGCCCAATTCCACTCATGAACAATCCTATAGACAATTAGAGCCCTGTGACATTCAGTCGTTACAATGGAATTGTCAGGAATTTATTCAAACCCTCGAACAGGATATTCTGAAAAGTTGCCACGTATCCAAGGAAGGGATTCGTGAAGGGCGAGCGCTGTTAGTCAGTGTGGGGACAGGGCATATGTCCTTTCAACAAGAGCGACTTGAGGAACTTCAAGAATTAGTGCGAGCGCAGGACGTCGAAGTGTTGGGATGTGTGACGCAGCGTCCAGGCTCTATCCATCCGAAATATGTGGTGGGTTCAGGGAAAATGAAAGAGTTAGCGATTCAAGCTTTGCAATCGGGCGCGGATACCTTGATCTTTGACCAAGACTTAACGCCAGCGCAGGTTCGCGGGATTTCAGAGCTCACGGAGCTTCGGGTGTTGGATCGTTCGCAAGTCATTCTTGATATTTTTGCCAAGCGGGCCCATACGCATATTGGGAACATTCAAGTCGAGTTGGCTCAATTACGGTACCGGCTGCCGCGATTGGCGCAGTCGAGTACAGCCTTCTCCCGTCTGGGTGGTGGGATTGGAACTCGGGGACCCGGAGAAACGAAATTGGAAACGGATCGCCGACGCATTCGTGAACGCATTCAGCATTTAGAACGAGATTTGGCTTCCATCGGGCAAGGTCGGCAAGAACAGCGAAAGCGTCGAATGAAGCGCGGGTTACCGGTAGTTTCGATTATCGGTTATACGAATGCCGGGAAATCGACGCTGTTTAACACCTTATCGAACAGTCATGTTTCGGTGAAAGATCGCGTGTTTGAAACTTTAGATACGGTGAGCCGTCGATGGTATCTCCCAACCATCGGGGAGGTGCTTCTCACAGATACTGTGGGATTTATCAGGGATCTGCCCAAAGACCTGGTTGCCGCCTTCCAAACCACGTTGCAAGAGTTAGAGGAAGCTGATCTATTGCTCCATGTCATTGATGCTCATGCGCTGGACCCTGAGCAACACATCAGGGCGGTTGAACAGGTGTTGACTGAGTTAGGCTTTGAAAACATCCCGCGCCTTCGATTTTTTAATAAAGGGGATCTTCTGAACAGTGAAGATATGCAACGGCTCTGTCAACGGTTTGAAGGAATTGGGGGGTCAGCTTTAGACGCGACCTCTCTTCAGGCGATCCAACAAGAAATTGCGCATGTGCTTCAGACGCGTCATGATCCCACGTCCCCGTTTTCAGAAGCCGACGCGACAATGATGAATGCGACGGTTATTTCAGAAAACGGCGTGGCATGAGCAGAGGGGTGAGCCTTAGCGGTTTACGAAAAAAAACATCTCCGCAGCCATCGCCTGCGGCTGCCAAGAGACGTCTGGGGCGGATTCTGGAGCATTTGCAGAAGTCTATTCCTGATCCTCGAGTCGCCTTAGACTCCTCCAATCCCTTAGAGTTGTTGGTGGCCACCATTCTGTCAGCGCAATGTACCGATGAGCGGGTAAACCAGGTGACCCCTAATCTTTTCGCCAGGTATCGGACGGCAGAAGATTTTGCCAAAGCGGATCAAGCCGAATTAGAGGCTCTGATCAAGTCCACCGGGTTTTACAAAAGCAAAGCGCGACATCTCATTGGATGTGGAAAGACCCTGGTGGCCACGTTTCAGGGGCAGGTGCCTGGGACAATGGATGCGTTGACCACGTTGCCTGGCGTGGGACGTAAAACGGCCAATGTTCTGTTAGGAAGCTATTTTGGAAAACCGGCCGTAGTGGTGGATACGCATGTGAAGCGAGTGGCCAACCGGTTGGACTTGACGTCCAGCCAAGATCCAACCAAAATCGAAGAAGATCTGCAGTCGCTCATGCCCCCATCACAATGGACAATGGGAACACAACGGCTCTTATTGCATGGCCGTCATGTCTGCCAGGCCAGAATGCCAAACTGTGATCGGTGTTCGATCTATGACGAATGTGCCTTTGAAGGGAAACGACAGCGCGCATGAAAAGCATGACGGGTTTTGGTAAACGGGAAGTACTCTCGCAGGGAACGATGGTGGGCGTGGAACTTCGATCGGTGAATCATCGATTTTGTGAAATCATGGTGCGTCTGCCGAAAACGCTTTCCAGTCTGGAACTTGAGCTCAAGGAGCAGGTGAAAAAGGTGTGTGAACGAGGGCGCGTTGAGTTGATGGTCACCGTGAATGGAGGTGTCGGCGGCACGAAAAAAGTTGTGGAGTTGGATCGAGAGCTGGCACGTCGGTATATCAAAGAATTACAAGCATTGCAGCGGGACTGTCATTTAAGTGGAACCGTTGACGTGAATGTTGTGGCAGGGCTCCGGGACATCTTTTCTCTGAGTGAAGAGCCTGCACCAATCAAGGATATGTCCAGCGTCGTGGTGGGGTTGACCCAAAAGGCGCTGGGCGATTTAGAAAAAATGCGGCGAAAAGAAGGTGCGGTCTTACAAAAAGACCTGATGCAACGGATTCAGGACATTGATGGGCGTCTTCGTACGATCCAACAGCGGATTCCTCTTGCCTTGCAGGCTTCTGGGGTTCGGTTGAAGGCACGGGTGGCGAAATTATTAGAAGGCCAGTCAGTGAATATGGATCGGCTCGCTCAAGAAATTGCGATGTTGGCTGAACGATCAGATGTGACGGAAGAGTTAACCAGGCTACAGAGTCATTTGGCACAATTCCGTACCGCGCTGAAGGAGAAGGTTCCAGTAGGCAAACGCCTGGATTTTCTTTTGCAAGAAATGGGGCGGGAAGTCAACACCATTGGTTCGAAAGCCAGCGATGGGGACATTTCCACCGAGGTCGTGGAATTAAAAAGTGAATTAGAAAAAATCAGAGAACAGGTTCAGAACATTGAATAATGTTCCTCAGGGAATGTCAGAAAAGGTTCACCCATGTCTTTAGAAGGCAAAAAACTCTTGTTTGTCGTATCCGGGCCTTCCGGTGTGGGGAAGTCGACACTTTGCCGACATATCTTACAAGACATTCCTGACATTCGCCTCTCCGTGTCTTATACCACACGCCCTCCGCGTTCAGGAGAGACGGATGGGAAGGAATACCAGTTCATCCCAGAGGACCAGTTCCGCACCAAAATTGCGGAGCATGCGTTTGCTGAATGGGCGGAAGTCTATGGCCGGTTATATGGGACTCCATGGAAGGAATTGGAACAGGAGCCAGAATCACACACGGATATTTTATTGGATATTGATGTGCAAGGCGCTCGGCAGGTGATGAAGACACTACAGAAGGCGGTGACCATTTTCATTCTGCCCCCTTCTCTGGAAACTTTGCGGGCTCGATTGTCCAGTCGTGGAACCGATTCCCCTGAAGAACAAGACCGTCGGTTTCAAAAATCTCAAGATGAAATGAAAAGCTATAACGAATATGGCTATACCATTCGGAATGAAACATTAGAACAGGCGATTCAGGAACTTCGTGCAGTGATTGTGGCGGAACGGGTCAGAACCGCTCATGTCGATCCGGCTCAAGTGTTTCGGTAAAGAAGGTAGAACGCCACGAGTATTTTAAAAAAGTCTCAATAGGAAGATCACGTTATTTTACAGAAAGGATGAAGCGAACCAATGGATGCATTATCGTTATTACCCCAACATCATCAAAAGGAATTTGATTCCCGGTATCGGATCGTGTTGATTGCCGCCCAACGGGCCAAGCAGTTAGTGCGCGGGGCCGAAGCGGCCGTGGGGAGTAAATTTGAAAAAAATACGTCAAAGGCTCTTGAAGAGGTGCTGCATGGCACTGTGCCTTATCTCATTGGAGCAGAGGCGAAACAAGCGATTCGAGAGGCAAAACAAGCCAGCCACCGTCCTATTGATCCGTCATTCTATGCACAACCTGATGAAAAAGCGCAGGAAATCAAAAAAGAACTCAGTGTGTATATTGATGATTCGAGTCCAGAGCTAGTGGCCGAGATTGACTCCGATTCTGAGCCAGAATCCGAGCCAGCATTGGAAGAGTAACAACCTTGATGGCCCAGACGATACCACGCCTTCAAATGGGAGGGAAGCGAGTAGTCCTGGCTGTGACCGGGAGCATTGCCGCGTATAAAGCGGTAGGACTCCTGCGGCTCCTGACTCAGAGCGGGGCCACGGTGCAGGTTGTGATGACGGAGGCCGCCACACGATTTGTTGCTCCGCTCACCTTTGAAGTGTTATCCGGCTCGCCGGTGACATCTGATCTGTTTGCCGGGCATCAGGACATGAAGCATCTGTCACTGACGGAACGCGCCGATCTGTTACTCGTGGCGCCATGCACGGCCAATACACTCGCCAAATTGGCGCTGGGGCTAGCCGACAATGTCCTCGGGACCATGGCGCTGACCCTGCAATGTCCTCTGGTGATTTGTCCGGCAATGGATGGGGACATGTGGGCGCATCCCACTGTCCAGGCCCATGCCGAGACGTTGCGTCGCCGAGGAGCGGTTCTTGTTGAGCCAGAGATTGGAGAACTGGCATCCGGACAATGTGGACAGGGGCGGCTGGCTGCCGAGGAGACCATCTTGGCCACAGTGGAGGCGATAGTGCAGCCTCGGCTTGATTGGCAAGGGGAGCGAGTCTTAATCTCAGCTGGTCCGACACAGGAACCCATCGATCCGGTTCGATTCCTCAGCAATGGATCTTCTGGAAAAATGGGCTATGCCTTAGCCGAAGCGGCGGTCTTACGCGGAGCAGAGGTCGTGCTCGTGTCAGGACCGACGCGGCTTCCTAGGCCTTCTCGCGTGACGGTAGTTCCGGTCGTGACGGCCGATGAAATGCTCCATGCCCTGACGGCACGTTTTGATTGGGCGACAACAGTCATTATGGCTGCGGCCGTTGGAGATTTTCGCCCGAAGCAGGCCCTCTCTCACAAATTAAAGAAAGAAGAATGGACAGGGGAGTCGCTTCAGCTTGAGCGAACGCCGGATATTTTGCTGGCCCTTTCGGCGCAACGGACCCATCAGCGCATGATTGGGTTTGCGGCGGAAACAGATCATCTCCTTGAACATGGACAAAGCAAACTCCGGAAGAAACAGCTTGATATGCTGGTCGTCAATCAAGTCGGAGGTCAACAGTCTGCCTTTGGTCGGGATGACAATGAAGTCATGGTACTCACTCCCGATGCGCCACCCGTTCACATGCCTCGCATGCCTAAACGCCAGTTGGCTGACAAATTGCTAGATCATATCGGACAGGTGCCGGTACGTGCCGTTCGACCATCTCCCGCTTCCTCCTCTCCTTCACAGTAACCACGAAAAGCTGCGGTTTTTTTTCTTGGCCCTCTCCTCTATGGATGGGGAGTCTGGCGAGAGGGATTGTCTTTTCCCTTTTCAAGATACGAAGTGTTTCATGGCCTCAATGAGCCATAACCTGCACAAAGAAGAAAAAACTTAAGGTAACCCGCCAATCGTCCGATATAGAGAGTTATGGAAGGTTTTTTTGTAAATATCCTCTTTCTAGGCTGGCTCGGAACTATCGTGGCCATTGCTATCAGAAAAATCTAACTGCCTCCCTTTTCTTCTGACTCGGATTGGGCGTTCTTCCCCTTCCCAGGTAAGAAGATTTTTTGATCACATTGAATTCATGGTTTGAGCCCGAGATGGCTCCGTGAAAAAGCTCATGGGCGGCGAACGAGATCCTTCCACCCTCCGTTGTTATCCCCGAATTCATTTTTCGTCATCCCCGCAAGTGGTTGGCGGGGATCCATCTTAAAAATCGAGGCCTATGGCTTCACAATGAAAGATGTCGGGCATGACAGTTTTATAGGTCCGTCATGACTTGGGCACTCTGTGGATTCTTGAGGTGACCCATATTCCCGAAATGGGATTTCTTCGAATGAGACCAGGAGGACATTGTCGGATAATCTTTGAAGTATCTTTGGCCAATTTCTCATGCGGCAAGAAAGATGATTATGCGGAAATTGGCTGGCGGTGGGCGCAGTCAGCAGCGAAATTCTCTCTCATGTTATTTAACCCTACCTATATATCCAGCATGTATCCCTGACTGACTGGTTAGCGGGTAGTCATGACCCTCCACATTTCAATTCCGTCTTTAACAGCGAGAATACAGGGAATTTGTTGTCTCTGATAAGCGGAAATTTTGCCCGAAACTATAGAAGGGTCAATTATAGCGTGGGGGGTACGTTTCTCATTTTCCGCGAGTGAATTCAAGAGCAGGGAATTAACAGGAAATTGGGCCACATGAAAAAATAGTGCTTGGAACCTCGAGGAGTTTTTTTGATCATACAACAATACTTGAGTTTCCTTGCACAAATTTCTGTGCCACTCAATTTGTGATGAGTTTCAAAAGAGGCTTCTCCCAGCCAAAACACGTTTCCCGATCTTGGAGTTTGAGAAATGGTTCAACACAAGATGAATCGAGTTTTGAGTATTCCTTGAGCACCTGGACGGTGTCTTCCATGAATCCCCCAACAGTGCCATTAGAATCATCAACTCCACCCCGACAAAGTTTATGTTCGAGCTGCAATAACAGATCAACCAGTAAGCCTGCCGTCTGCTTGCTCACTGGCAATTCGGAAACAATCTTTGCCAAACGATGGCATCCCTCCTCCAATAATTGTTGATAGGAAAACCACATGCGAGATGGGCCATAGTAGAGTTTGATATGTCGCAAGGCGGCAGTCATCGCTTTTTTGATCGTTGCCAATTCCTCCTTGCTTAAGGTGCCCAATCGGCCACTGCAAACGGCCTTGACCTGCCCCCATTCTTTGGCCATTCGGAATGTTAGGTTTTCTGAGTGATGATGGCCTCCGTGGTTGCCACGGGGCCTGATTGTTCTCCGATCTCTCCGTTGTGTGGCCTGCTGATCGTCGCCTGACGACCATGCGCGCGCGATGAATTTTCTCCCGCCGAGCTTGAAATGTCCACTTCAGCCATCTGCCGACTAGAATGCTCCCCATAGATGCGAGCTGGGATCTGATAGCCCAACGCACTGTGAGGCCGCTCATGATTATACTGCTGCCGCCAATCTTCGATGACGACTTGCGCTTCCGTCAAACGGTGAAACCGTTCCGCATCAAGGCATTCGCGCCGAAACGTGCCATTGAAACTTTCGTGACTCCCGTTCTGCCAGGGTTTCCCGGGGGTAATCCGACTGGGCGTGATGCCCTGGCTTTGAAAAAACTTGAGCAAGGCCCCAGCGATGAACTCTGGGCCATTGTCACTGCGCATGTACTGGGGACACCCATAACGTGCAATCAACCGAGTCAGCACCTCGATCACGCGCTCATGCGTGAAGGAGCGCGCCCCCTCAATGCCTACACACCAGCGCGTGTGCTCATCCTTCACCGTCAGACAGCGAAACGCCTGGCCGTCCGTGGTCACATCATGCACAAAATCCCAGCTCCACACGGCGTTTTTGGTCTTGGCCGTCGGCTGCAGCGTCAGCCCGGTCTTGATCTTCTTCCGTGGCTTCCGCTTTGGCACCTGTAACCCGCACTGGCGCCACACTCGGTGGACGCGCTTGAGATTGACGCGCCACCCGCGACGCCGCAAAAACCCTTCGGCTAAGCGGTAGCCCCACTGCGGATAGCGTTTCGCGACCCCCCGCAGCGCCTGGGCCAGCCGGGCATCCCGTTTCGGGCGTTTGAGCTGATACCGCACGCCGGAGCGCGCTGTCGTGCATAACCAAGCCGCCCGTCTCATGCTCAGCCCCCGGGCACAGGCGGCTTGGGCGACCTGCCGCCGCGCCCGAGGGCTTACCACTTTTTTGCCTGCACCTCTTTCATCACTTCAACTTCGAGATCCCGTTCGGCTAAGACCTTCTTCAGCCGGGTATTCTCCTGCCGCAGGTGCCGCAATTCGCGGACATCGGCCACGTCCATCTGCCCAAACTGGCGTTTCCATCGATAAATAGATTGCTCGGACACCCCATGTTGACGAGCGGCCGCATCGATGGTGGTCGTCTCCGCAGCCCGCAAAATCCGGACGATCTGTTCTTCTGTGAATCGTTTCTTCTTCATGCCGGTCCTCCTCAGGTTGAGGAAAACCTAACATATCAGGTGGCCAAATTTCGGGGGGCACTCCAGCCTGATGTGCGAGTGTTTTCTCTTCCTTACTCAGCAGCTTGCCGCCAGTTACAGCCCGAATGGCCACGGCCACTATGTGCTTGCAGAGCGTATTGTTTTGGCCAAGATAACACTCACAATGGCCATAGTTGTAGCGACGCGCCTCCACCGAAACTCGATAAGGTTTGGTGCCCTGCACAACGGCCGAATACGCGCCCCCTCTTTCCTCAAATTGCATGATTTTCCCACTCTCATACAAATCAACCGCTTTCTCAAATGTCGGCCCATCAGTCGCAAATTTGATTTTTTCTAAATCATACGTTGGTTGCATAATTATATTAATAGGTATTGCCACTCTAACGAGTGGTATATGAAAGAGAGCGCTTTTGCCAAACAACACCTTCGCCTCGGTTTTTCCAACGGAGAACCAGCAAGAAATTTTTCATGGCTGGAGGGCGTAGCCATCGGGGAAGGGAATATCAAGACTTGAGGGG
>QJYE01000077.1 GCA_003235785.1 Nitrospirota bacterium | reverse complement strand
ACGGGTTTCCCGAAACCCCGTTTCTCTGAGCTGGTGGTACAGTCGGCTCCTGTGTCGTCGAACTCTCCTGGAAATTCTATCAGCATATTGAGGCTCATGCGTAATCCGAAGGCGTTGGTTCGTCGTTCGTCATCAATCAATGATTCAAAGATTAGGAGTGCTCCGCCATCCTGGAGGGCGTTGTCCGCTTTGGTGATCAAGAGTTTTTTCTCTTCGAGATTCTAGTCATGGAGGATGTGACCCATCGATAATACCTCAGCGTTGGGTAAGGGATCATCGAAAAAAAATCCTGGGACAAATTGTAAGCGATCATACAGCCCGAATATATTCTTCGAAACTTGGACCGGTTACCGGAAGATCAAAGCCCCGGCCTTCCTTGGCTTCATTTTGCGGGAGGCCGGTTTTGAGTCCTTCTGTGAGCGATCCCCAAAAACGGTAGAGCCGGGCATGGGCCATTTCAAGAAATCCACCGATATAGGAAGATTTGACTTTGTCTAAATAGAGGGCGGTCTTGGGGGTATTGGAATAGAGCCCCTTATGGCGTTCAAGCAGGCCCAATGCCACGAGGGCATCAAAAAAATCACGTGCACTGCGCGGGTGCAAGCCCAAACGCGCTTGTAAGTGGGTCGCATCCAGTGGTTGGCGGGCCAATTCGGTAAAGACTTCTAATTCAACGGCCCTGAGCAGGGTCTTCGAACACCAAAAGGCCATGCCGACTTGCATGATATGTTCCGGGGATGGTTCTGGATGCATGGTGGTTCTCCGAAGTCTGTGTCGAAAAATGTGTGGGAATTAATCCCCGCCTTGAAAGGCATCTTCTTCGTGTTCAGGGACGATTTCGACCGTTTCCATGCCCAAGCCTCCTTGAAAGGATTCTCGAATGGCGAGAATATGTTGCTGGGTGGGCGACCCCTCGATCTCATGGGCAAACTGTTTGAGAAACCGGTTGCAGGCATCTAACCCATGCTGAAAATATCGAGCTAAGGGACCTTCGGTTACTTGTTGCCAGGTAATATAGATCAAAAACTCCTGGAACCATTTCGCCTCAGGCAGTTTCTCTCCAAAGGCTTGAAGTGTTTCATAGGCTTGTTTGGCGTCCGGTCCTTGGTCGGTTGAAAATGTCTCTTCGGCTTCCAGGATATCTGACTCCCAGTCTCCCAGTTCTCCCTGTTGCTCTGCCTGCTGAAGGGCTTGGTGTGCAGCAATCGCCGGATCAAAGTTCATGGCGTCCTTTCATCTGTCTGTGGGGGTGTGCGTTGGTGGTGGGACGTATCTGAGCATGTGCCGATCAGTCCCCTGTTTTCTTGTGAGCCATGGCGGCAAAGGATTGCTGTAAAAATTTCCCGAGCCCGTCCATGGCTTTCTGCATTAACTCGAGGCCGTTCCAGGTTGGCGTATTGAGGTCTTGGTGTCTATTGGCCCATTCACAGGCTATGGGAAGGGGCATCAGCCGAACAGGCCCCCCCGTCAAGTCAGCCCAGAGTAGACTCAAGATTGTCGCCGCCCTGATGGGAATATGTAGTTCCTGAATAGGGTTGTTTACCATATCCTGGCATAACTCGGCAGGGGAGGATACCAGATGTCCTCGACAGGCTGCAGGGCGGTGCGCGTAAATCGAGCAGATTTCGTTTTCCAAAAAAATACAGGGGAGGCGCAGGGCATAATAGGCTCGATTGAGGGAATCAAGGTCTTCGTCTGTCTGCTGGCGGGGGGAGTTGGCTAAATCCTGGAGGGCGGGGAGCAGTCCTGCCATCTGTAATCGCAGATGAGTTTGAGCCAAATTCTCCTTGATTCTGTCCTGATGCTCCTGGGGTAAGGTGTGAATGGCCTCAACCAGGGCAAAGGCTTCAGGCGGGGAGATAGGGATCATCTGTCGGCAGCAGGCCGCGCAGCCTTTTTGACATGAAATGGTTTTTCCCGTCTGAAGGGTGTTGGCGATTTCAAGGTCCTGGGCCTGATCGCCAAGCGAGCGTATCACCGGGACAATGTTGGTGATAGGAATCAAGTTGGTTGGCACGTCTACCTGGGCCTGCAGGTCGCCCGAAGTGGTGGTGATGGTCAGGTTTAAACGTTCAGTAGACGATGGCATGGAATTCAACTCGCATTCCCAGGATGGCGTGTGCCATGTCCCCCTGGGTCATGGATGAAGTCTTGACAGGAAAAATAAAAAAGCTCAGCCTAGTTTCAAGAATGGCTGATGTCAATCGGTATATTTTTGAGACTATTTTCCCTCAATGAATGGACGGGAAAAAGGGTAGGGATAAGGGTAGAGTGATGACCATTCATTCAGCAAGTCTGAAAAACGAGAGCTGGGAAAAGTTTTGCGCCTCGCGCTTGGAGTATATGATTGCTCTGAGCGAGGTGGTGGAACGGGCCTTTACCCGAAAAGATACGATGCATCCGGCATTTTGTGGGTGCATTGATTGGCATTCAAGCGTGCATGGCGCGTATGCGTTATTAACGGCGGCGCGACTGACCGGGCAATCTCGGTGGGCTGAAATTGTCGATGCCGCTCTTTCCACTGAATGCCTCGATGCGGAACTGGCTTCATTCAGAAACGGAGAACTCAATCATGAAATGCCCTATGGCTTTTCGTGGTTTTTAAAGCTGGCCATCGAACGGGAGCAGGGGTGGGGGAAAAAAGACTTGTTGCCCTTAGCGGTGGAAATTGCCCAAAAATTAGAAGAATGGATGTTTTCTCTTCGCGCCGGAGAAGTGATTAATCATTTGAAACAGAGGGACTATGGCAATTTGTCATGGGCCCTGCTGAATTTATGGCATTGGGGTCAATGGCAGGCTGACCAAGTGTTGATCGAAAAGATTCTTGCGTTTACCCGGATGTGGGTGGTTCTGCTTGATGAAAGGTTGACCCCGTCATATGACCACGTGACGGATGAGTTTTTCGCGGCCTCTTTGCAACGGACCAGAGCCATTCTCACGATTCTACCTCAAGAGGAATCGTTGCGGTGGTTTGAGTCATTTTGCCAAGAGGGTCTTATCATGGAACCGCTTCTCACTGCTCCAACGCCACATTCGGCAGGCCTCAACTTCAGCCGCGCCTGGGGGTTCTGGACGCTCTTTCAGACGACACAGGGAATGGCATTCCGTGACATGTACGTCCACCATATCCTGACCCATATGAATCTTCCTGAATGTTGGCGCGACGACTATGGCAAACATGCCCACTGGGTTCCCCAATTCGGCATCTATGCCATTGCGTTGAGTATGGATGGGAAAGAATTGTGCTGACATGGAACTTTTTGGGTTAATTGAAGCAACTTAGGATTTTTTAGTGTTCGATATAAAAAATTGGGGTGTCGGCCCCAAAAGCCGAGCCCCTTTTGTTTCGGCAAAAGGAACCAAAACCATGTTGGCCGTGTCCTGACCCTTCGGGTGTCCTGCGCGGTTCACCGACACCGGCGGCGGGCAAACTCGCTGCGCTCAAACAGTGCCCGCCTTATCTCCGGTATCGGTTGCACTGCTCGGCCAGGCCACAAGGCCAGGGGAGCCAAAAAGTGGAGGGCGGACCAACTCGCAGAGTCAATCCTGAGCCATGTCGAAGGACTCAAACAAGGCCCGCCAAAGAGTTGGATCCGACTCTAGGGCTCGGCTGCACCCAAGTTGTAAGGATTTAAATGGGAAAGGGAAGAAATTTTTCATGGAGAAGAGGTTAAATTGTTTTTTCTCAAAGATTATACTCTTCTTCTATTAAAC
>QJYE01000177.1 GCA_003235785.1 Nitrospirota bacterium | reverse complement strand
CTTGGTATTGCTATTTTTGGAAATATTCTTAATTAATTATTCCCCACACCCTTTTCTTTCTCTCCTATAGTCCCAACCTCCTTCCCAGGTTGATCTTGATTGCGAAAAGTTACTCCTCCTAAATCTCAATTACAATGGAAGCAATTGCAATGCCGATTTAAGGAAACAGTGGGAGGAAGTGTACCTTTGAGGCTTTTCCCTTTATTGAAAGGCGTTTACTTGATTTTCGGGAAATAATGGAGAAGCGCCTACCAACAGAGGCAACTTCTTTTTTGTATCTGATTAGATAACATTTGTATCTGATTCGATACGAAATCAGAGAAAATTACGATGCGTCGTGTCTCAGAGCACTTCGAATGCTGCTATGGCATGGGAACATCTTTAGATTCGGGGTGGATTCCCGCTGAAGACCTGCGTGGATGAGGAAGAATGAAGGCTCGAAGAGATCCCTGCCACCAACCGCAGGGATGACGGTGAGGGAAGGTCTGCACGGAGGCCAAAGTGGAGAGACTCGGTTCGCGATGAATGGAATAGAAGAATGCCGATGAGAGGCGAAGTGCGGAAGATGGATCGTGAGTCTTCAGCCGTCCCCGGTTAGAGGGATTCGTAGACTTCGTCGCGCAGGTCTTTGACGCGGATGTGGTAGCGGTTGATTTTTTTGATGAGCCCCTGGCGGCTGATGCCGAGCTGTTCAGCCGTTCGCACTTGATTGAATTGGCAGGCCTGTAAGGTGTCTTTGATGATCTGTTCTTCCAGCTCACCCAAAATTTCCGGCAGACTTTTTCGTTCTCCACTTTCAGGAGTTTTTGCGCTCTGCGCGGCACGTTTGATCGTGGGATCGAGGGCGTCCTCACTGATGATGGCCGCCCGCACCATGACCGCCAGACGCTTCATTTCATTCCCAAGCTGCCGTATATTGCCAGGCCAATCATATTCCACCAAACGACGCATGGCGGACGCCGCGATTTTTTTTCGCGGTTTCCCTATTTCTTTGCAGTGCCGATCCAGGAAATAATTGGCGAGCAAGGGAATATCCGCCGGAATTTCCCGTAAAGCCGGCGTCTGAATATGGACGACCTTCAATCGGTAGTAGAGATCTTTCCGGAAGGTCCCTTTCTTGATCGCCTCTTCCAGGTTGGTGTTGGTGGCTGCCACGACACGGATGTCGATGGGAATAAGCTTCCGTTCCCCTACGGGTTCTACCACACGTTCTTGCAACACCCGTAAGACCTTGGCTTGAGCTTTGAGTCCCAAGTCCCCGATTTCATCCAGGAAAAGCGTGCCTTTATGCGCTTGTTCAAATTTTCCAATTCTGGCTTCGACCCCCGTGGCAGTGCCCCGGCCGATTCCGAACAGTTCGCTTTCAATGAGGTTTTCCGGCAACGCGGCACAGTTGATGGCGACAAAGGGGTATCGCGCCCGCGGACTGGAATAGTGGATGGCCTTGGCGACCAATTCTTTGCCCGTCCCGTTTTCTCCGGTGATGAGGACATCCACCGAACTATCCTGTATTTGATCGATGAGGCGTACCAACCGTTGCATAGGGAGGCTATTCCCTAGCAGACTTTGGGTCGAGAACCGCCCTTCGACTTCTTTCCACAACTGGGCGTTTTCTTCTTCCAACCGCTGGCGCTCATGCTGTAATTGTTCCATTTGCTGTATTTTCTGCAAGGGAATGGAGATTTCCTCGACTAAGGCTTGAGCGAGTTTCTCATCCCTTGGAGAAAAGGCCTTGCCTTTTTTATTCACGGCTTCGAAGACACCGAATATTTCGCCCGTCGCGCTTCGCAAGGGGACGGCCAACAAGGTGCGAGTGCGCCGTTTGGTATGGAGGTCAATTCCCGAGAAAAACCGGTCATCAGATTGGACATCGTGGACATTGAGCACTTCTCCTGTCGCCACACAATTTCCTGCAATGCCCAACCTTGCATCCAACCGCAACATTTGGCCATTTTCCTTAAGCGGGAACCATAGCTCTTGTCGCTCGGCATCCAGGAGGAACACGCTGGCCATCTCCGATTCCAAGCGCCGGCAGGCTTCATCCCTGATGAGCTGGAAAAAGTCGAGGCAGTTGGTTTGTTGGTTGAGGCGGATCAGGAAGGGGCTCGCGGGGAGCTTGGGGCCTGACAGACGTTCTTTATTTTCGGAATGGTTTGGCATAATGATCGGTGCGAAATTTTTTTGGTCGTGCGGGCTACCCTCAATTAAATGAAGTTTTTCTCGCGTATTATCCCTAGGTAGGATTCACCAGGTCAATGGGACAGAGACTTTACCCACAACGTGAAGGGGAAAGACCTCACATGGTGACACAAGAACCCACCAGGGAATAGCCACTTTTTTCATGGCACAGGTTACTCAGTGCCTTTTGAAAGTCGATACACCGGCACGCTGTGCGTCTTGCCTTTTAACATCACCGAGCCGACTTCTTTCAGAATCCATGGATGAACTCCCAAATAGTGTTTGGTGGTTTCTCCTATGAGTATCCGGCACACCGTATTTGGGTCTTCAGTCTTCCAGTCATCTTTTCTGAGATTCTCTAAACGAGCCGCAATGTTCACGGCATCTCCGATGGTCGTAAACTTCATGCGTTCCGCATTCCCCAAGCTCCCCACCATGACTGGTCCGGTATTGATGCCCACCCGCATCCTGATCAACCCCAAGCCCTGCGGTTGCCAGAGGCTGTTCAGCCGAATCATTTCTTGTTCCATCGCCAGACTGCATTGCACCGCATCTCGCGCATTGCGACGGATATCCTCTTCGCATTGCTCCCTGGTCAGAACTCCAAACCCGGCTTTGATCATATCCCCATAATAATCATCAATCAAACCCCCATGGTCAGTAATGATCTTCACCATGGTATCCAGATAATCATTGAGCCATTCCCATAATTGATTGGGAGGCATTTTTTCTGCCAGGGTGGTGAACCCTTCCAAATCAGTAAATACGGTCGACACCACCTGCGTGTGTGGACGCCATCGTCCCTGTTCTAAAAATTGTTCGCGCTGCTCCCATACGGCTGCCGCCACTTCTGGCGAGACATGTCGTGAGAACAACGCCATGATTGCGCGTCGATCCTGTTGTTCCCGATTCGAGATGAAGGCTGTGACCACCATGGCATTTACGACCCATCCCATGGCCGGGGGGATCCATGGAATCCACCAGCTATTGGCAATCGATACGACCACGATGCTGCTCAGCACGAGTAATCCAAACAGCACCACCACCGAAAACCGCCAGGCACCTCGTACCCAGAATCCGACCATGGCACCCCCCAACACCCACAAGGCTATCCACCCGGCCTCTTGCACGTCTGAGAAAGTCGCAATGGGGGCTCTCCCTCCATGCGCATCCCGAAGGAGTTGCGCCACCATGTGGCCATGCAATTCAATCCCGGGCAGGTGAGGACAGCTGGTCAGATTGCCGCACTGCGAAGTATAAAAATAATCTTTGACTCCTTCGGACGCTACTCCCAGTAAGACAATCCGGTCGCGAATAACTTCCGGGTTGACTTCTCCCTTTAACACCGCTTGGAAGGACAGGGTGGGAAATGTGTGCCCCCCTCGATCCAGGTTCAACAAAAATTGATAGCCCTGGGCATCGGCCTTTACATAACTCCCATCCTGCGATTCAAAGGGACGAAAAGTGGTTTGCCCCAACTTCAACCAATTGGGATTTTCTCCGGCGGATTCGGGCTTGACTCCTTCAGACTCTAAATATTTCATGGC
>QJYE01000363.1 GCA_003235785.1 Nitrospirota bacterium | reverse complement strand
GAGGCGTTTGTGAAAAGTGAGGGTTGTCGATGTATGAAATTGAACGAGGGGACGGTGAATACACGTGTGAGCGGATCAGCGCAAAAGCTGGAATTCTTTTTTTTCCCTTCTTAGGTCTGCACCAAGTGCTGGGCGCTTTCGTGTGCCGGGAGTGGAGGAGCGACCCAGTAGCCTTGCATGGCGTCGCAGCCATGTTCTTCGAGGAAGTCGGCTTGCTCCTGCCTTTCTACGCCTTCGGCAATGACTTGCAGCCCCAAGGTTTTTCCTAAAGAAATGATTGCCTGGACGATTGCGGCCTCATTGGTGTTGTGGGGGAGGTGCTGGATCAGGCATTGATCCAATTTGATGCCATCCACCGGAAAGGATTTGAGGTAACGAAGGGAGGCATACCCGGCTCCAAAGTCATCAATATAAAGGTGGATCCCCATGGCTTTGAGTTCGCGCAGGGTTTGGAGTGTTTCTTCCGTTTCGTGAATGAGAAACGTTTCCGTTAATTCCAGTTTGAGGTTTTCCGGATCTAAATTTGAGCGTTTCAGAATACCTTGGATAATCGATGGTAAATTTCCCTGATGAATTTGTCGCGCTGAAAGGTTGACGGCCACCTGCGACGTGGAGAATCCCTGCTTCTCCCAATATCTGGCTTGTTTGCTTGCGGCGCGCAGGACCCACTCGCCGATTGGAATGATCATGCCGTTTTCCTCGGCTTGTGGGATGAAATGATTAGGGCCGATGAGGCCTTGGTATGGGTGATGCCACCGCAACAACGCTTCCATTCCGATAATTTGTTTGGTCCGAAGATTCATTTGAGGTTGGTAATGCAGTAAGAACTCTTTTTTTGCCAACGCACGGGTGAGTTCGACTTCTAATGTTGAGCCATCTAGGCCTGCTGTTTTCATCCCAGCTGTATAGAACTGATACTTGTTTCCGCCTTGAGCTTTGGCTCGATACATGGCCGCATCAGCGTGAGAGAGGAGCTCTTGTGGGTTAGCGCTATCCCAAGGGTAGATGGTGATGCCAAGGCTCCCCGTTACCTGGAGTTGATGGTGATTTACAATAATGGGTTGCGCCAATAGTTGAAGAATCCGCTGCGCGACAGAGGCCACGTCTTCGACCGAAATGATCTGTTCGAGTAAGACGGCAAATTCATCTCCGCCTAACCGTACGCCTGTGTCGATTTCCCTGATACATTTTTTGATGCGCGTGGCGACCGTTTTGAGTAACGAATCACCGGATTCATGCCCGAGAGTGTCATTGATGGCTTTGAAATGATCGAGATCTAAAAACATGAGTGCCATGGCCATATCGTTGCGATTGCAACGTGCCACTGCACAGTTGAGTCGTTCATAGAAGAGTCCACGGTTGGCTAATCCTGTGAGGTGGTCGTAATGGGCCAGTTGGGTAATGCGCTGAGTTGCACGATGTCGTTCCATGGCATAGCGGATAGCCCGGCACAATGTGGAACTGCTGGTCTGTCCTTTTATGAGGTAATCTTGAGCTCCACTTTTTACCGCACGAATGGCTTGTTCTTCATCTTCAACGCCACTCAAAATCAAAATTGGTGCTCCTGGACAATATTGAATGAACTGAGGAATGGCTTCGAGGATTTTTCCTTCAGGTAAATGCAGATCTAAAATAATGGCTTGGAATGTATGTTGTTGGACCAGATCTAGGGCTTCAGTGACGGAGAGTCGTTGCTCCAAAGTAAATTGGTTTTGGAGTCCTTCCTTCAGCATATTGTTAATCCTTAAGGCTTCTTGGTGATTATTTTCTACCAAAAGGAGCTTAATCATGGGTCTGCCTTTCTTGCATTCGCCCGTTCGGCTCGGTCAGCGGTCAATGTGTGGCAAATCTTTTCATTTTTTTATCTTTTCGGATGTTACAGAATATTCTTAATGATTGATGAAAAGGTTCCTGAAGTGAATGTTCTGGGCTAGAGATGGAGCTTGGTCATAAAAATACAATAAAATCAAACGGGTATTGCCTGAAACTTTTCCAAATAGCCTGTAGGTTTTGCTGCCCGATAATACGTAATAATGCCTATTTTTGTTGTAAGAACATTTTTTAAGGTAGCAGTCGGATCCCTTTACTTTGCTTGATGAATTTACGTAAAGTACATCTAACTTTCGCCTTTTCACTATTTCTTTCAATTTTCTTAAACAATAGTTCTAATTCCTGGTTTCGCCTCTGCCTCGAATCACGTAATATTTTTACGGAATGGGAGAGGGGTTAGGACTGCTTTTGGCCATGGCTTTTAAACCAAATTTTCGTCAATCAGGCGGTCTGGTTCATTAAATTAAGAACAAGATAAATGAGAGCCCTATTTGTCGGTCATGGGGTCTTCGGAAAAAGTGGTATGATGGGAGACGCTACTAATTTTTAAGGAGTCACGTATGGGAAAAACGACAGCATTGGTAGAGGTGATTCAGCAATTGATTAAGATTGGTCGTCCCAAAGGCCATATCACCTTGAAGGATTTGACGCATATACTTCCTGCTGATCAAATTACGTCTGAGCAATTACATGCAATCTTGGGTGCGTTACATGAGGCCAGCATTCAAGTTATTGATCCTGCCAAACGGACGGCGATTCAGCTGGCTTCTCTAAAAAAGACTGCGGGTGTCGAAGACACGGATGAGGCAGAGGAGGAAGCTGACTCATCCCTAGACATTGATTTAACTCCAGGGGAGCCTACCCGGATTGATGATCCCGTGCGACTCTATCTGAAGGAAATGGGGCGGGTCCCGCTTCTCACACGTGAGGGAGAAATTGAGCTAGCCAAGCATATTGAAGAAGGTAAGCGGGATTTGGCCTGCTCGGTCTATGGCATGCCTGTGAACATTCAGTACCTGGAATTGCTTCATGACCAACTCAAGGACGAGGAAATTCGTGTAAGGGATATTGTGCTGTTACAGGAAACTTTGGAGGAGGAGGAAACAGAGGAAGATCCTTTGGCGAGTGAGCAAGAAGATGAGGAGCTGAGGCTTCGAACACTTGAAAACTTCGCCACAGTTCGGAAACTTGGCCGAAATCTCCTTTCTCTCTATATACAGAATCGTCAGGATGAGACGCCAAAAACGAAACAAGCCCAAATTGATAAACGCTTGCAAGGTTTAACCGATCAGTATGTTGAACAGGTTGAATCCTTAAATCTCCATCAACGTGTTAAGGATTATATGTTGATGCGGGTTAAAGATTTAGGCGTGGATATTCGTTCGGCGGAACAAGTCATTGCCAGAAATACGAAAAAGTTGGGCTTGGCAGGACAAGAAGGGATGCAGGTTATTGGGAAAAAACCGAAGCCTGTCTCGAAAAATATCAGTAGTAGACGAAAGCCACAATTGACTCCTGAAGAAATTGAAGGCCTCAAGAAAGACATTGACTTGGCCAAAGAATCCTTGCAACGAATTCAGGATGACATCCTGGCCATGCCGCTAGACGAATTTAGTGCCGCCTTGACGATTTTAGGCGATGCCGAAGAGAAGGTGAAACGAGGCAAAGCGAAATTGATTGAAGCCAATTTGCGTTTAGTCGTCAGTATTGCGCGGAAATATACGAATCGAGGCTTACAATTTATCGATTTAATTCAAGAAGGCAATATTGGATTGATGCGGGCGGTGGATAAGTTTGAATATCAACGAGGGTATAAATTTAGTACTTATGCGACGTGGTGGATTCGCCAGGGTGTGACTCGCGCGATTGCGGATCAGGCCAGGACGATTCGAATTCCTGTCCATATGATTGAGGCCAATACGAAGCTCGCACGGACGGCCAGGCAACTCGTTCAGCAATTGGGACGTGAACCGACTCCAGAAGAAATTGCCGAACGGATGGGGTTAACGCCGGAAAAAGTTCGTATGATGTTGGATATTTCCAAAGGGACAATTTCGTTGGAAACGCCGATTGGGGAAAAAGAGGACAGTCAATTAGGCGACTTGATTGAAGATAAAAATGCGGTTTCTCCTATGGATGCGGCAAATCGATATGACTTACAACGGCAAATCGCGAATGCATTAGGCGTGCTCACGCCACGTGAAGAAACGGTCATTCGGAAACGGTTTGGGATTGGTGATAGCACCGACCATACATTGGAAGAAATTGGTCAAGATTTTGATGTCACGCGTGAACGAATCCGTCAAATTGAAGCCAAAGCCTTAAAAAAACTGCGGCACCCAAGCTGCAGCCATAAGCTTCGGAGTCTAGTGGATCATCTCTGAGGAGTATTTCCTCCGAGACTGAAGAGGCCTCGTCATGTTCATGACGAGGCCTTTTTTTGTTCTAATGAGGAACCCAAGATAGACTCTTGGATTTTTTTGAAATCAGGTTCTATTCTAAGCGCCATTGTGGGAAGGTTGAATAATAACAATTCCCAAGGGCATATAGCCCCACAGGGACGTTGGATATCAGAGGCCAAGTGGAGGCTTTTTTCAACAGCCCCATTGTCTATCAAACACACTCCTCTTCTCCCTGTAAGCCTTCAGATGGTAACATTTCATTAATATGCGTATTCTCGTTGTCGAAGATGAACCGAAAGTGGCGTCTTTTATTCGAAGGGCACTGGAGGAAGAAAGTTATGCCGTGGATGTCTGTACGGATGGAACGGGGGGGTTAGATTGGGCGCAAGCTGTCGATTATGACCTCATCATCTTGGATTTAATGCTGCCGGGTTTGCCAGGGGTGGAAGTGTTAAGGCGGGCTCGAGCGGCCGGGGTCAAAGCTCCGGTGATGATTTTGACCGCACGTTCTGAAGTGGATCAACGTGTGAAAGGGCTTGATGCCGGCGCCGATGATTATTTGACCAAACCCTTTGCGATTGAAGAATTATTAGCCAGGGCTCGGGCCTTGCTTCGACGTGCCGGAGGCGCTCCGACTGGTATTTTGCGGGTGGATGATGTCGTACTGAATCCGGTCACGCGAGAGGTGACTCGTGATGGTCAACGGTTGGAATTTACGACGAAAGAATATGCGCTCATGGAATATTTAATGCGCAATGCCGGTCGAGTGCTGACTCGCTCCATGATTGCCGAACATGTGTGGGATTTAGATTTTGATACGTTTACGAATGTGATAGATGTCTATATTAGTTACTTGCGGAATAAGATCGATAAAGGGCGTGAACGTAGCTTAATTCAAACGATCCGTGGGAGCGGGTATATGATGAGGTCGGATGGGTGAATAATGCGTCGATTCGTGTGCGACTGACGTTATGGTATGGCTCGGCCTTAGCGCTTATCCTGCTTCTGTTTGCGGTAGCTTTGTATTTGGTGATGTCGCGTGCGCTACGAGAGCAAGTGGATGCCTCGTTAAATGAAGCCGCTGCTGTGGCCATCCGAACGTTAGGTGAGCATCGATTCGGCCCCTTTCTGATCTTTGAAGATCTATCACAAGATTTTCCTGAAATTGCCCTACTTGATAAGTTTTTTCAGATATTCGGGCCGGCAGGCCAAGTGACGATTCAGTCATCAAATATTCAGAGCCGGGAAATTCCCTTGAGCCAATCTGCGTTTCGGGCCTCGTTGGAAGGGGAATCGACGTTTGAGTCGGTCCAGTTTAAAAAAGGTGTTCCGCTACGATTGCTCTCCGTTCCTATTCGCCAGGGGGAACAACTTGTCAATATTTTGCGGGTGGGAACGTCGCTGCAACCTACGGATCGCATGTTGCGCCGCTTACTCGTGGGGTTATATATCGCCTCTCCGGTCGCCTTATTAGTCTCGCTTCTGGGTGGATGGTTTTTGGCTGGGCGCGCGTTGCGCCCGGTTCACGCCATTACGCAAGCGGCAAGACGCATTGCCGCAGGGGATTGGAGCCAACGGATTCTGACGCCCCATTCCAATGATGAAATTGGCCAACTTGCCTCAACTTTCAACGATATGATCGGACGATTAGAAGTGTCGTTCAGGCAAATTCGGCAGTTTAGTGCCGATGCGTCGCATGAATTGCGAACCCCATTGACGATTACGAAGGGAGAGACGGAGTTGGCCTTACGCCGTCCTCGCCAGGCTGAAGATTATCGGGCTGTGTTGGAGAGTAATCTGGAAGAGATTGATCGGATGAGTCGAATTGTGGATGAATTGTTGTTTTTGTCGCGGGCCGATCTTGGCGAAATCAAATTAAAGATGTTTCCTGTCCAATTAGACGACTTGGTTCGAGAGATTCAACAACAGGCGCTGGTCTTAGGTATGGAGCGTCATGTTCAGGCTGTCTTGACTGCGGTGGAACCGGTGCTCATCCATGGCGATGATCTACGATTGCGTGAATTGCTGCTTAATCTGGTCGATAATGCCGTTAAGTATTCTTATGAAGGGCAGACCGTGGAGTTGGCGTTGGTTGTGGAGGGAAGTCATGCGAAAATCATGGTCAGAGATCACGGCATTGGCATTGCTCCGGAGAATCACGCGCGAGTCTTTGATCGTTTTTACCGTACAGATGAAGCCAGGGCTCATGGAGCAAAAGGGACGGGGTTGGGATTGGCGATTTGCAAGTGGATTGTTGAGGTTCATCATGGAACGATTGAATTGGACAGTACCGTTCATGGGGGTTCGTGTTTTACGGTTTTCCTGCCATTGATTCCAGCGCGCGCTTAAGACAGTCGTTCAATCGAACGGCTTTCTATTAAAAAAAATTAATCTTCTCTTAATTCCCCTTTCATGTCGGGGTGGTACACCTATAGTTGTAGAAACGAAGGGGTCCAGAACCACATGCCATTCTTTGAAAGGGGGCTCATATGACCACACTTCAAGCTATTCCGACCTTGACCCGAACGCAGAGCAATTTTGCACCCTATTTAAAGAAACGGCGCGTGACCAAACGTGACCCTGGGGTATCCCGGAAATCGGCAAAGAGAACCGGAGCGCAGTGGGATCCTCTTGAACAAGAGAAAGCCGTATCTGAGGCTGGATCGGTCAACTTAGAATCCATGTATTTTCGAGGGTTCCGTTCTCGTCCGCTTTTGGATGCAGAGGAAGAGTTGATGCTAGGGACCCGACTCTTTAAAGGGACCACCCATCTGCGAACCCTGTTGCAACAGATGTTGGATCTATCGGCGAAACTGCCGCAGAATGAGATTGGCTCCGTTCGGGACCAATTGCAAAGTTTTCTGGAACTGAAAGGCTATTCCGCTCCGGTCATTGAAGAAATTCTGCAATGTGTGGCAACGCTGCAGGCTTTGGCCAGTATTGATAGGAAAGGCGGAAAAAAGTTTAGCCAGCAGGCTGCAGATCTTTCTCGCTCAATCCAGGCCGTACGTGTGGAGATTGAAGAGCCGAAGGATGAACTGGTCCAACGGAATCTACGCCTCGTGGTGGATGTGGCCAAGCGGTATCTCGGCCGTGGTTTGAATTTTTTAGACCTTGTGCAGGAGGGTAATATTGGCTTAATGAAAGCCGCCGAACGATTTGATTACACCCGTGGGTTTAAGTTTAGCACCTATGCCACTTGGTGGATTCGCCAGGGAATCACACGAGCCGTGGCGGATCAAAGCCGAACCATTCGTGTGCCGGTCCATACGAATGAAGCTTCTACGAAAATTGCCAAAACGGCACAGCGGCTTGCGCAGCAATATGATCGTGAGCCGACTTTTGAGGAAATTGGACAGGCGTTGGAGATCACCAGTGATCGAGTGCGAGAAACAATTGAGGCCTTTCAAGAGCCCATCTCCTTAGACGCTCCGTCCGTTGATGGAGAAACGGAGCTCGGGGAGTTGATCCCGGATCTTGAGGGGGCTGCTCCGGACGAGGAGGTTTCCAGAAAATCCAATGCCCGGTGGCTCGCCAAAATTTTTGAAGTCTTGAGTCCTCGAGAGCAACAAGTTGTTCGTCTGAGATTTGGGATTGGAGTAGATGAGTCTTGGACGCTCGAACAAGTCGGGCGCTCAATGTCAGTCACACGTGAACGAATTCGCCAAATCGAAGTGGTGGCGTTGAATAAGCTCAAGGAATCCCACGTGAAAGCGATGTTGGCAGAAATTAAGTAGGTAAAAGATCTTAATTTGGCAGAAGAAGATGAACGTCCGTCAATCATAACAACTTGTTCAAAATAGGGGGTTGTTGCTACAAAAGCAGGAGTGTCTTCACTCCTGCTTTTGTCGTTTATAGGTATTAACCCTCTTGTCGGAGGTGCGGTCGTGCAAATTTGGTCTTCTTTCAAATGACGGTTCCGCCGATGAGAAGGTAGGTGATGGAGAGAGTTGTTGTATGCCGATTGTGATCAATGCTTCCACCGTCATTCCAGATTCTGAGATTCAGTTTTCTGCGGTCCGGAGTGCTGGGCCTGGTGGACAGAATGTGAATAAGGTGAACAGTCGTGTGATTTTAGAGTTTGATCTTCATCTATCATCCGCATTGACCCTCTATCAAAAACGACGAATTGCGGGGAGTGTGGGCCATAGAATGAATAAACAGGGTATTTTACGCATGCAGGCCCAACGGCACCGATCGCAGGCTGCAAATCGCGCCGAATTAATTGAGCGATTTGTGGACCTGTTGCAGAAGTCGTTGCAGCCGACAAAGCATCGTGTGCCCACTCGTGTTCCTACTCGGGCGCGTGAGCAACGCTTGGAGGTCAAAAAACAACGCACTCAGACCAAGCGTACTCGTCAGGCCCCTCGTCACCTTGATGATGTGTAACCCGGAATGATGATACTGACAATATGATAAGGGAAATTTCATGACCATGCATTCATCCCATGCCGCTTCGTGTGTTCCTGCACCTCCGAAAGCCAAGTGCATTCCTCATCAATTGGAAAAACATGATCAGGTACGTGTGGATCCATATTATTGGCTCAATGATCGAACCAACCCGGAAGTCGTCGCGTATTTGCAGGCAGAAAATGAATATGCGAAGGCCATGCAGGAGCATACGGCTGATTTAGAACAGGTGCTGTTCAAAGAAATTAAGGGTCGTATTCAACAGACGGATTTGTCGGTCCCGTTCCAACAAGAGGATTATATTTATTACATTCGCTATGAGGAGGGAAAAGAATATGCCCTCTATTGCCGGAAAAAAGGCTCGTTGTCTAGTCCCGAAGAAATCATGATTGATGGCAATGCGCTTGCGCAGGGCCATGAATATTTTTCCCTTGGACATTGGATGATTAGTTCGGGGCAAGATATTCTGGCGTATGCCATCGATACCCAAGGACGGCGGATCTATTCCATTGGTTTTAAAAACCTCACCACCGGTGAAACCTTGCCTGATGTCATTCCTGCCGTCACAGGGAATATGGAATGGGGCAATGATAATCGAACGATTTTTTATTCGAGGCAAGATCCCGATACGTTACGGGCATATCAAATCTACCGGCATGTGTTGGGCACGGATTCCGCACAGGATGAATTGGTCTATGAAGAAGTCGATGAAACATTTTCAGCCTTTGTGGCCAAATCAAAATCCAAACGGTTTCTTCTGATTGGCTTACATCAAACGGTGAGTAGTGAGTACCGGTATTTGAATGCGGATACCCCGTGGGGCACCTTTCAAGTATTTCATCCGCGTGAGCGCGGGCATGAATACGACGTGGATCATCTTGGGGATCATTTCTTTATTCGTACCAATGACCAGGCGAAAAATTTCCGATTAATGAAGGCTGAAGTCAAGGCCACCCAGAAAACACAATGGCAGGAAGTGATTCCCCATCGTCCAGATGTGTTCTTTGAGGGATTTGAGTTATTTCGTGAACATTTGGTTGTTGAGGAGCGTAGGCAGGGTCTTATTCATCTGCGAATCCTTTCGAATTCTGGAGGGCAAGAACACGAGTTAGATTTTGGAGAGCCAGCGTACCTTGCCGCATTAGGCGATAATTTCATGATCGACACACCCTACCTCCGGTTTGGGTATACCTCGATGACTACACCTATGACGATCTATGATTATCATATGGATACACGAGAAAAAATATTTTTAAAACAGGAAGAAGTGTTGGGTGATTTTCAGATCAGCCATTATCAAACTGAACGTCTCTTTGCTCCTGCGGCTGATGGGACGTCCATTCCTATTTCACTGGTGTATCGAAAGGGGTTTGCACCAAATGGGTCGCATCCGCTGTTGCTCTATGGCTATGGGTCGTATGGAGCCAGCATGGATGCCAGCTTTAGCTCAGCGCGGGTGAGTTTGTTGGATCGCGGGTTTGTCTATGCGCTGGCTCATATTCGAGGGGGGGAGGAGTTAGGACGCCAGTGGTATGAGCAGGGAAAGTTGCTTGAAAAGAAAAATACATTTACGGATTTTATCGCCTGTGCAGAGTTTCTTGTCCAGCGAGGGTATGGGAATGCTCAGAAGCTCTATGCGATGGGTGGGAGCGCAGGGGGGCTATTGATGGGTGCCGTGATGAACCTGCAGCCAGAGATGTTTCATGGCGTAGTTGCTCAGGTGCCGTTTGTGGACGTCGTCACCACCATGTTAGATCCGAACATTCCACTCACCACGGGAGAATATGATGAATGGGGCGATCCGAATCAGCGCGAGTCTTATGACTATATGCTGTCGTATTCGCCCTATGACAATGTTAAGCCACAAGCCTACCCCCATTTGCTCGTGACCGCAGGTCTGCATGATTCGCAAGTTCAATATTGGGAGCCCGCCAAGTGGGTGGCCAAATTGCGTGCCCTCAAAAGAGATGACCATAGGCTCTTGCTCAAAACCAATATGGAAGCCGGACATAGCGGCGCCTCAGGGCGCTTTAAACGGTACGAGGAAACCGCCATGATTTATGCCTTTCTCTTGGATTTAGCGGGAGTCGCTCAGACCTAATTCTCTTCCTCGTTTTTCCTTTTCCATAGGCATTGGTCTTCAGCGTGACACCAGGCTAGAACTGTTGTGGTGGCCGAGGTCGCAAATGATTGGCAATTGTCGCCACCTGTTTCTGCGCACGCCAGCTGAGAATCTAGTGCGTGGTTTTGCGATAGAACAGGTTGTAGTGCTCTGGCCCTGTTAACACCTACGCTGTTTCTCATGTCGGCATTCCAGGTATTATTTTCGTGAATCCCACCCAGTTTCGAGGCTCAAGGCTTTCGTAGCAGGGGGGAATCTCTTAGCAAGAGGAGCCTGTCAAAATTTGTTCATTCTTCGGACTGAGGGTCAAGAGTTGATTTTGTAGTGTTTGTGCTTTATGCTTACAACTATGTCTCGACCACTTCGCATTCAATTTGAACAGGCCCATTATCATGTCACGAATCGCGGTCGTGCCCGTGGACGGATTTTTCATGGACCCGCTTATTATGAGGCGTTCTTATTGACGGTAGAAGAGGCGGAAGTGCGGTTCGGGGTGAAAATCCATGCCTATTGTTTGATGGGGAATCAATACCATCTCTTTGTGAGTACCCCACGTGGAAATCTTGATCGAGTCATGCGGCATATCAATGGTCTCTATACTCAGAGGCATAATCGCTTGAAGGGGGTCGATGGTTCTTTATTTCGTGGGCGGTATAAAGCGATTCTCGTTGAGGCGGATGCCTATGCCTTGCCAGTCAGTCGATATATCCATCGCACTCCTCTCGATATGCCGAAACCCCTGGTCGATGTCTTAGAAGAATATCCCTGGTCCAGTTATCCGGCCTATGTGAATAAGGCCAAATGCCCAAAGTGGTTGTCCCGGGACTTGGTCTATGGGTTGCTTGGATCAAAGCGTCCCTACTCTGCGTATAAGCAATTTGTAGAGCAAGGGACAGATGAAGAGCTTGAAGAATTTTATGGAAAAGAGAGGGTAAAGCCTATTTTGGGGCGAGAAGATTTTATCAGTGAAATGGCTCCTCAAGAAGAGGTGCAGCGGCGTCAATTTAATGTGGCGCAATCTCGATTACCCTCGGTAAAGGAGATTGTAGCTCAGACTGCCAAGAGGTTTGGTGTGTCCAAGGAATCGATCCTTCATGCAGCGAGAGGGCGAGGGCAGGCGAATGTGCCTCGATGGGCTGCTTTGTATTTGTGTCGAGAGGTGGGTGGGTACAGTTTGAGGGAAATTTGTCAGGAGTTTGGGCTTGGCCACATTTCTGGAGTGAGTCAGGCTTCGACAAAGTTGAAGTCGGCTTATGGAGAGGACAAGTCATTGGAGAGACAAGTTAAACTTTTGATTCAATCCTTGACTCCATAGGTGACGCCGTAG
>QJYE01000130.1 GCA_003235785.1 Nitrospirota bacterium | reverse complement strand
GGAAATGGTGGATGCCTTATAGCCCAGGCCCTTAGTCAGGGAATCTGATACCTGTGAGAGCCTGGGTCTTTACGTCGTTGGGGATTGAGCGGCTGACGCGAGATGTTTGAGTGCCATGCGGTGCACGTGGGTGATCTCCTCAAAACTTCCCAATCGGGTCTGAAAAAAGCTGGCGATTTGGGGAATGTTGGTCATGATCTGATCTAAAATTGCTCCCCAATCTTCGGGTTGAATCGTTAAGCGCCCTTGGCTTTTCTCACGGACACGGTCAATGGCTAATTCGGAATGGGGCGATATCCACATATCCGCGACGACACTGGAGAGCGAGACGACATCCACTAGCAATTGAAGGTCTTCTGGTGTTTCAAATAACTCCGGCGTATGGCTATACAGAATCGTGACCTGGAATTCTTCCGGGAGTTCCCATTGTTGTGCCAGCCAGGCACCGACTTGAGAATGGTCGACACCAAGACGTTCCAGCTCAAGCTGAAAGAGGTCAGCATGATTCTCAGGTGTTGGCTCCTGAAAGTTCTTCATTTCATCAGCAGCCACCTCGTTTAACGCCAAGATCCCAATGTCTTGCAGAAGGGAGGTCAGATACATCAGTTCACTATCCGGGTAGCCGAGGTGTTTCCCAATGGCCCGACCAGCCAAACTGGCAAAAATTGACCGACGCCAAAATTGCGCATGATCAATTCCCGCTGTTGAAGTTTCTTTGATGTGTTTAATGAGACGATAAAAACAGAATGAGAGTGCGAGGTTGGAAATCGTTGAAAACCCAAGAAGGTTGACACTTCCCTGGACGCTGGTGACTTTGTGCCGAGATCCTCCATAATAGGCGGAATTGGCCATGTATAAGATTTGTGTCGCCATGCCTGGATCTTGAGAAATCATGTCCGCGAGTTTTGAGGCTTCCGTTTTTTCGTCTTGGCACATTTTGAGAATTTTTGACGCTAAGGGGGACATAATCGGGAGAGACTTGCAGCCCTTGATTCGCTCAAATATGGTTCCCCGGTCTTCGCTTGTCTCTACATCGAGTGGTAATGTCAGTTGCATGAAGATGTCCTTGGTAAATAAGGCATTCAAATGTTGTGGCGAACTATTCTTCGGTCTCTTGCATGACGCGTTTCTCTTTTTTCGGTTAAAACAGATGAGAGCTTAAGAGGAATCTCCAGGACTTTTTCCAAAATATCAGCCTTCCCGGTATCATCTAGTGCCAAATTTTCAGGCAGATTCTTTATGCATTCAGTCCTGAACAGTGACGCATCGTCTTTCATTGAGAAATGGAAATGCCTATTCGACGTCTAATCGGAAGGGGGGGGCAGGGGAACCCTTGAGACAATGGGTTTACAGCGAAGAAAAGTCCCTATAATCCACGATTGTATGCCTTTGAGTCGAAGGATGAAGTCGAGTAGGATGTGCCGATCCGGTGACAAGGATCGGATCGAGTGTGATCACGGCCGTGTGAAGGGACGATCTGGTAGCGCCTGGCCAATCTTCAATTGTTTACCTAATTATTTTCTCTTCTAACCCAAAACCGGTTATGCCTCAATCTGAATTTCGGACCCAACCCATCGCCACGTCTGCCATGCCACCTGGCGTGTTTCATCTAGTGGCCAATGAAGGAGCAGAGCGTTTTAGCTACTATGGCATGCGGGCCATTCTCGTCGTGTTCATGACTAGCATGCTCATGAATACACAAGGTGATCTTGACCCCATGGGGGAGGCTGAGGCCAAAACCTATTTCCATATCTTTGCTTCGGCCGTTTATTTTTTCCCGTTTGTCGGAGCCCTGTTAGCCGATGCCTGGTGGGGAAAATATCGCACGATTATTTGGCTCTCCCTCGTGTACTGCGGCGGTCATCTGGCGTTGGCGTTAGATCATACTCGCATGGGCTTGCTGATCGGGTTAACGCTCATTGCCGTCGGTTCAGGAGGGATTAAGCCCTGTGTCTCGGCCAATCTGGGTGATCAGTTTGGGTCGATGAATCGGCTGCTGCTTCCGAAGGCGTTTTCGTGGTTTTATTTTGCCATCAATATCGGGGCGTTTTGTTCGATGATGCTCATTCCGACATTGCTCGAAGACTATGGCCCGAACATTGCATTTGGGGTGCCGGGAATCTTGATGTTGTTGGCGACCCTGATCTTCTGGGCTGGGCGGCACCGGTACGCGCATATTCCACCGGATAGGTCCGGTGTCATGCAGGCATTACAAACCCCGGAGGCCTGGCGAGCCATTCTCAAGTTATCCGGGATCTATCTGTTCGTGGCGTGTTTTTGGTCGCTCTATGATCAAACCTCTTCTGCCTGGGTACTCCAAGCGCAGCATATGGATCGATATTGGCTGGGGCGTGAATGGTTGCCATCGCAAATTCAGGCGATCAATCCGATCCTCATTCTCGTGTTTATTCCTCTCTTTGTGTATGTGATCTATCCCGTATTAGGGCGCTGTGTGGAATTGACGGCGTTGCGGAAAATGTCGATCGGATTCTTTGTGACGGTCGGAGCCTTTCTCCTTTCAGCCTATATCGAACAACTCATCGCTCAAGGGCAGACGCCACCCATTGCCTGGCAGCTCCTAGCTTTTGTGGTCATGACAGCCGCCGAAGTCATGGTGTCGATCACCTGCCTGGAGTTTTCCTATACCCAAGCCCCTCTCAAGTTGAAGTCTCTTGTCATGGGACTCTTTTTACTGTCGGTTTCTCTGGGGAATGGATTTACGGCATTGGTCAATTATTGGATTCAAAATCCTGACGGCTCGGTGGCGTTAACTGGCCCAGAATATTATTGGTTTTTTGCAGGTGTGATGTTTCTTGTGGCGTGCCTGTTTCTATTGGTCGTTGGGAGATACCAGGAAACAACGTACTTGCAAGGTTCTGAACGTGAGGAGTGAGGGGTAAGCCGTGAAGGTCAAGATGAATTTATCTGGTAGGAGACGAGGCTAGTTTTCTTGACGAAGGTACAAAATTTGGTTCACGCGGAACGCCTGATCGTAATCGCCGGGATGGATGTACTGCGAATGAAAACACCGCCCATCAAACATCATCAACCGATTGGGTCGCATCTCAACCAGGTGAAGTAATTCCCAGTAGGCGTTGCCATCATTAATATAACGATTGTCCCGGCAGGCAAACAGCGGGTTAAAAATCATACTATTCTGAAAGTTTTCATACCCTTCCGGGCTTTCCAAAAATTCATCACTCAATTCCAGTTGATCAGCTAACTGCCGGATGGTGGCGTCCGGCATAATTGGCACCCGTTCGAGTTCCGTGGGTCGATGGCGATAGAGCCCTGTCCCACCTTTACAAAATCCTTCCGGGTTTAGATACACCATGGCCGTCACATCTTGATCGATATGGGGTTGACGTTGGCCGACATTTAAACGGAAATCCTGCATCTTAATCCCTTGAAACACGACCGGCTGAGGGGAGAAAAACGGCAAAAGCGTGCCTCCCCATATCTGACTTAACTGCTCAATCAGCGGTTGGGTGTTCACGTTAAGACTTGCTCGCACACCGGGAAAGTTCCCGACGATTTCGAACCGGTCCGTATAGGGCAGTCTCAAGGCCGTTTGGAGAATGTCGTCGGGGTATCGATAGAAGTGATCGGCAATCATGACTTTGTGCCGACCCAATCCAACCGTGTGAACCGAAAGGTCGAAATTCGGATTCACCGCAAAGAGGTCTTGGGGTAAGGGATGAGGCATCGAAAACCTTCAAAAAATAAGTCTGGTGC
>QJYE01000124.1 GCA_003235785.1 Nitrospirota bacterium | reverse complement strand
GAGGGTTGAACCATAAAGGAGCCAATTGGAATCCAGCGCTGGGAGCCTCGACTTGTTTTCCCACTAATGACGACAATAATGAGCAAGATGAGTCCGGCTCCATAGAGCAGGTAGGAAAATCTTGCGAATTTGTGGTAGTCGATGCCTGCTGCGACGAGGAAAGCCAAGGTTCCGACCACCATCCAGGTGACTTGTTTGAGATAGATGGGGAATTTCGTGGCGGGTCCGGCATTGGTCACACTATAGATGGAAAGAATTCCAATGGAGATAATGGCCGCAATGATGCTTAAAAAACACCAATCAAAGGCGTCTGGCCCACGGCGGTTCACATTGTTGTTCATGAATGACATGTTGGCTATCGCGTGTGGTGCAGATGGTCGGAGTAATGGTGCTTAGAATGCATTAAGGTCTTGTGGGGGTTCAAAGTTTATATAGGCCTCAATCAGCGCTTTGGCCAGGGGAGCGGCAGCCGATCCCCCATGCCCCATATGCTCGACGATGACCGCCACCGCAATTTTAGGTTGTTCCACGGGGGCGAATGCCACAAACCATGCATGATCGCGATGTTTTTTGGCGATTTCGGTTTTGTCATCATCATCTTTAAGGGCGATGACTTGTGCTGTGCCGGTTTTTCCAGCAATGCTCACAATCGAGGATTGAGCGAGTTTGGCCGTGCCTCTGTTGACCACCGCTGCTAAGCCTTCCTTGATGTGGGAAAAGGTGTTGGCTGATATCGTTAATTGGTGTGTGGGTGGTGCCGGCTCCTCTTTAAGATTCCCTGTCCTTCTGAGCCGGATCCCCTTGAGGAGCCGGGGTTGCGCCACATGTCCATTGGTTGCCACGATGGAAACGGCTTTGGCCATTTGAATCGGTGTCACCGATAAAAAGCCTTGACCAATGGAAATAGAAATCGTTTCCCCGGGATACCATCGCTCTCCCCTGTTCTTTTGCTTCCATTCTGAGGAGGGCACTAAGCCGGTCCGTTCTGAGGGCAGGGCTATCCCCGTTTTTTCCCCTAACCCAAATTGTCGAGAATAGGAGGCAATGGGGTCAATGCCCATTTGATTCCCGACTTTATAAAAATACACATCGCAGGATTCGGCAAGCGCTTTGTTTAAATTGACCGCGCCATGTCCCCCACGTTTCCAGTCTCGAAATACCCGTCTCCCAAAAGGAAAGGTTCCGTTGCAGGTGACGGATTCCTCCGCCGTCATAGTTTTGGTCTCCAAGAGCGCCGCAGCCATCACAATTTTAAAGGTGGATCCTGGAGGGTACTGGCCCTGAATCGCTCGATTGGTCAGCGGGTGTCGGGCATCTTGGAGTAATTGTTGCCAGGCTTGAGGGCTGATGCCTCCAGACAAATCATTGGGGTTAAACCCTGGCCGGCTAGCTAAAGCCAGGACATCGCCATTCCACGGGTCCAGGGCCACGATGGCTCCGGATTCTTCTCCGAGCAGATCTTCAGCCAGTCGCTGGAGACGAATATCGAGGGTTAAATAGAGATCGTCACCGGCCACGGGAGGCTGGATGGAAAGGGATCGCTTGGGGTAGCCGAAGGCGTCGACTTCAATCACTTTTTGCCCGGTTTCACCCAATAAATGGGCATCCAATGTTCGTTCGACACCGTGCTGACCAATGACGCGACCAGCTTGGAGGTCCACGAATTCTGGATTTTTTAATTGGGCTTCAGAGATTTCACCAACATACCCAATCACATGGGAGGCAGAGTTGCCGAGTGGATAATGGCGTTGGTATTCGGGTTGAATCGCGACGCCGGGCAATTCTATCCGGTGCGATTCGATTAATGCTGCTTCTTTGAGGCTGAGTCCGCTTTTAATTTTAACCCGCCCACGCCGATATTTTAGGGAGAGTTTTTCGGGTAGCGTGTCCATATTCAGGTCGACGTAATGGGGTAATTGGGCCATAAGCGCGTCACGGTCCTGGACATCTTCCAGTGAAACATAGAGTTGAAAGCTGGGGATATTGTTTGCGAGGAGTTCGCCATTCCGGTCATAAAGGAGGCCTCGAGCCGGTTCGAGCACAATCGATCTCGTCCGATTGTCTCTCGCCAAGTCCTGATAATAGGCTCCATCTCGAATTTGGAGTTGCCAGAGTCGTAAGCCCAAGAGGACTAAAATCATCAATAAGCCGACTTTCAAAAAAACCAGGCGGCTCTGAATGTCGGCCAATTCGTTCGCTTGGCGTGAGGTATCAAACATGAAAGTGTGTCGCGTCGGATATACTGGTAACGTCTCTGGGGGAACGGAGAAATCAGCGGCGTTCTTGAGTAAAGTGTACCATACCCCATGAATCTCGAAGCGTGTGTGTGAACCAAAAAAATCCAGCAGCGAGGAGGCTGTTATACAGCCCCTGCGGCCCCAATATTCCAGAGATAGCCCGAAACGCCTCTGGTCCGTCAAGCTCCGGATAGGCCATAATCAGAGACGCCAGGCCACAGCCTAACGAAAGCGCCAAGGTGACAATGATGACCGCTAAAGTGGTCACGGTTGAGATGGTATGGGCGGTCATGCCGGCTAAGCCTCCTGCCAGGCCCTTGAGGATCATATTGATTCCGACACCACCTGGAGCTAAAAGATCTTGAAAGAGTCCCACCATGAGTCCGAACAAGAATCCTTTGTATTCATTCGTGAAAAATCCGAAGAGGCAAGCCAAAACTAAGCATAGGTCGGGATAGATGCCGTTGATCGCGAGCATGGCGCTGAGAGTGGCTTGAGCCACCACGGTTCCAAGACACAAGGCAATTTGTAAGGCGATGATCATGGCAAGTGTTGTAGAACAGGAATCATGCCTTCCGATTCTTCGGACGGCGGGGATTCGGCTGAGATCGTGGGCTGGAATGAGGTAATCACCAAGACCCCTTCAAGCTTTGAAAAGTCAACAATTGGGGTGATTTCTCCAGATTGAAACAAGTCTGTGGCCGCCTTGGTGATTTGTTGAATGTGACCAATATGTAGTCCTCGCGGAAAATCATCCGTGAGTCCGGATGTCACGACGGCATCACCGACTTGGACGGGAGAGAGTGGAGGAAGATATTTCATTTGCAGGGTTCCCTGTGGCGTTCCCTGAATAATGCCTTCATCTCGACTGGTTTGAATCATACCCGTAATGGCGACATTGGGGTCTGAGAGAAGGAGGACAATTGAGGTGATGGCGTTCACCCGGACCACACGTCCGACCACACCTGCATGTGTGATGACTCCCATTTCTGCTTGGATCCCGTCGCGTGTGCCTTTGTCAATGACGATGGCCCGATACCAATTGGAGACGTTCCGTCCGATGATACGAGCGGGCAGTGTGGTCATGGGAGCGGTGGCTTGATATTTCGAAAGTTTTTCGAATTCTCTGGCAAGAATGGCTTGTTCCCTGAGGAGGTTCTGTTCTCCCTGTAATTGCTGAATCTTTTGTTTCAGTCGTTGATTGTCTTCCCACACATGTTGGAGCGCAATATAGTGGTTCCACGTCTCCGAGACCGAATCCTGGAGGGCTGCCACTCCGTGGAGGGGCCCTTCCAGAATCAAGGCCATTGGCTCTCCCATCTGACCCAGCCATTCCTGTGCTTGTCGTGGCAAGAATAGCAAGAGAAGAAGAAAGAGGATAAGACCCCCGGCAAGGAGGCGGCGGAAGCCGGTGGAGATGGGGAATGAAGTATGTTCGGGTCGAGGCATGAAGAAGGGCCGGGTCTAGTGGGTCAAGCTAGAATAGGTCGAGACTTTCCGAAGCAAGCTTAACTCTTCCAGTGTTTTTCCAACCCCCATTACCACTGAGGTTAATGGGTCGTCGACCGTGACAATTGGCAAACCGGTTTCTTCTCGCAGTCGATCATCCAGGCCCTGAAGCATGGATCCGCCGCCGGTGAGAACAATTCCCCGGTCGATGATGTCTCCGGCCAATTCCGGAGGGGTATGTTCCAGTGCCAGTCGTACGGCACCGACGATGGTGCTAATGCAGTCGTGCAAGGCTTCGCGAATTTCTGTGTCATCAATGAAGATGGTTCGTGGAATACCAGACACGATATCCCGTCCTTTCACCGCCATTTGCTTTTTCTCGTGAAGGGGAAAGGCTGACCCGATTTCCATTTTGATCCGTTCTGCCATATGTTCCCCGATGAGCAGGCTATATTCTCGTTTCAGATGGTTCATGATGGCCCCATCGATTTGATCGCCGGCAATGCGAACAGATTCACTGTAGACGATACCGCCTAGGGAAATCACCGCGACATCGGTCGTGCCGCCGCCGATGTCCACAACCATGTTTCCAAAAGGTTCGGTGATGGGAAGTCCGGCACCGATGGCGGCCGCGACAGGTTCTTCTATAAGGTAGACTTCCCGAGCCCCGGCTAGTTCAGCGGATTCTTTGACTGCGCGTTGTTCGACTTGGGTAATTCGTGAAGGAACGCCGATAATGATGCGGGGCCGGAGCAGTGTTCCTCGTGGATGAACTTTTTGGATAAAGTATCGAAGCATCTGTTCGGCCATGTCAAAATCGGCAATCACCCCCTCGCGCATGGGTCGAATGCAGGCCAGGTTCCCGGGGGTTCGCCCGACCATTTTCTTAGCCTCTTCCCCCACAGCGAGAATTTTTTTAGAATGGGCTTCAATGGTCACCACCGAGGGTTCGTTGAGGACAATGCCCTGCCCTTTGATATAAATTAGGGTGGACGCGGTGCCCAGGTCGATGGCGATATCATGGGAAAGATAACGACTGAGAAAATTAAACATGGTGAAATGCCGTTGAGGAATCCCTGCCTGAATTGATAGGTGTGACGATCAAAAGTAGCTGCCGTTTTGCTGATAGTGTCGTTAAGGGATCTTTATTGGAATCGCTTGAGACCGTTTGGGTCTTGCCGACGCTCGGTCGTATGTTTCACACCTGGCCAGAAAACCGTGGAAATGGTTTGGAGGGTGGATGAGACGAGTCGTCGATCAAATCCGCCTTGCGGCTCTTGCGTGCCAAGAGAAACAATGTTGTGGATGTTCGCGAAGCGTTGAGGGAAAGTATATCAGAAGTCTTAAGAGACCACAAAGATGGGATAGAGGCCCAAAGAACATCACAAGAATAGGGTAGGAGTACTTGCGAGTTGGAAGATAAAGGCGATACATAAAAGTGTACCTAATTTGAGGAGAGGAAGAATTGTATGGGAAGTCAAACCTTGTTTGAAAAAATTTGGAATCAGCATGTGGTTCGTGAAGAACCTGATGGCACCACGTTATTGTATATCGATCGACATTTAGTGCATGAAGTGACGTCACCTCAAGCCTTCGAAGGTCTTCGTTTGGCTGGGCGCACCCCTCGTCGCCCACAAGCTGCCTTGGCTGTTCCCGATCATAATGTTCCGACGACTAACCGGGCGCAGGGAATTGCCGACCCCATGAGCGCGTTACAAGTTTCGACCTTGGAACATAATTGTGCAGAGTTCGGTATCACCTATTACGGTATGGATGACGTCCGACAAGGCATTGTCCATGTCATTGGTCCGGAACAGGGCTTTACTTTGCCTGGCATGACGATTGTCTGTGGAGATTCTCACACGTCGACGCATGGTGCATTTGGAGCTTTGGCGTTTGGGGTGGGCACGTCGGAAGTGGAGCACGTTTTGGCGACGCAATGCTTGGTGCAGAAGCGACCGAAGACCATGGAAATTCGAGTGGAAGGCCATCTTCCCGATTATTGTTCATCCAAAGATGTGATTTTGGCAATCATTGGGCGGATTGGAATTGGTGGAGGGATTGGCCATGTTGTGGAATATACAGGGTCGGTCATCCGGGCATTTTCTATGGAAGGCCGAATGACCCTCTGTAATATGTCCATTGAAGCTGGCGCACGCGCCGGGCTTGTCAGCCCCGACGAATCAACGGTGGCGTATCTCAAGGGTCGTCCCTTGAGTCCTCAGGGTGAGTTGTTTGAGCGCGCACAACGGGATTGGTTGAAATTAGGAACAGACTCTGGAGCCAGCTTTGATAAGGTTGTGGAGCTTCGCGGGGAAGACATTCCACCTCAAGTGACGTGGGGAACGAACCCTGGAATGGTGACGGATGTGAATGGGAAGATTCCTGATCCGGCTTCGATTGATGATGCCAAACTACGGGCCGCCACGGAGCGAGCCTTAGAATATATGGGGCTCCCTGCGGGAATTCCGATCTGTGACATTCAGGTTGATCGAGTGTTTATCGGGTCTTGCACGAACTCACGGATTGAAGATTTACGCGTAGCGGCAAAATATGCGCGTGGAAAACATGTGGCAGATACGGTGAAGGCCATGGTGGTGCCTGGATCCGGTTTGGTCAAGCAGCAAGCTGAAGAAGAGGGTCTGGATCGGATTTTTCGTGAAGCGGGTTTTGAATGGCGAGAGCCCGGGTGCAGTATGTGTCTGGCTATGAATGCCGATGTGTTGACACCAGGGGAGCGTTGTGCGTCAACCAGTAATCGAAATTTCGAAGGGCGTCAGGGTAAGGGGGGGCGTACGCATTTGGTGTCTCCTGCGATGGCCACCGCTGCAGCGGTGGAAGGACATTTTGTGGACATTCGAACCTGGGACGTCTAAGTGGGTAGGCACGCATCTCGGGGATTCCCTTTCATTCATTTTTTGTGAAAAACTGGAGAAAATATTTATGGAAGCCTTTACAAGAATAACGGGAACGGTGGCTCCCTTAAACCGGGGTGATGTTGATACCGATCAGATTATTCCGAAGCAATATTTGAAGACCATTCACCGGACGGGTCTCAAAGAAGGACTCTTTGCGGATTGGCGTGTTCGACCTGATGGATCCCTGGATCCAGATTTTTTTTCCAACCAACCACGATATCAGAACGCCCCAATTCTTCTCACTCGGGAAAATTTTGGATGTGGATCTTCCCGGGAACATGCACCTTGGGCGTTATTAGACTATGGTATTCGCTGTATTCTGGCACCAAGTTTTGCCGATATTTTTTATAACAATTGTTTCCAAAACGGCATTCTTCCTGTGGTCTTAACCGTCCAGGAAATTCAAACGATTTTTGATCGTGTCATGAGTCAAAATATCTATCAGGTTACGGTGGATCTCGTTCAACAGACCGTACTCTTACCCGAGGGGGAGCGCTATGCATTTGTCATCGATCCATTTCGAAAGGACTGTATGATAAAGGGTTTAGACGGAATTGGTCTGACCCTGCAGCATGAGGCCGCCATTTCTGCCTATGAGTTGCGTCGAGCCCAAGAAGCTCCTTGGTTATTTCAAGATCAGAGGGCGTAGCGCAGAATTGCTCCGCTACAATCCTTTCCTGAAGGCTCGATCGATTCCATAATGGGCCTTCCGGTTAAGAGGGTTGAATTCTTTCCATATTGTTGAGGGGAGGGTTGCGGATCCCTCCCACTCACATCTTCGCTTGAACCTACCGCCTGCATGTGTATTTTTGTCTTTAGGCCTCTTCCCTGTTATTTTGGAGATGTCTCTCTTTGATCAATCATCCTGCTTTGATCGCAATATCTCCTGATGCTTCCAGTTTTCCTTAAAACCCTTATAGGAAGTTTTTTTGATCTCCTGCCGATTGCGGTGGTCATCGGATTTTTTCAATTTGTTGTTTTGGAACAACCCATACCCAACCTGATGGAGATCCTCATCGGGTCGTTGTTTGTTCTCATTGGACTAACCCTGTTTGTGCAGGGATTGGAGATGGGTCTGTTTCCTCTGGGTGAATCGCTGGCTTTCGCATTTGCCAGAAAAGGGAGTTTATTGTGGTTGTTACTTTTTGCCTTTGCCCTGGGATTTGGCACCACGGTGGCGGAGCCAGCTTTGATTGCTGTGGCCAATGAAGCCGCCAAGGTGGCGGCAGAAGGTCTGGTGATTGGGGCGACGGATCAGGCTCGCGCCGAATATGCCTTGGGCTTGCGCTTGACGGTGGCTTTGTCGGTTGGGTTTGCCATTGTCATCGGTGTCTTGCGCATTGTTCGCGGATGGCCGGTGCAATATTTAATTATCGGGGGGTATCTTGGGGTCATTGTCATGACCTTTTTTGCGCCAGCGGAGATCATTGGTATTGCTTATGACTCTGGGGGGGTGACGACCTCAACTATGACGGTACCACTGGTCACGGCACTTGGAGTGGGGTTGGCCTCTTCGATTCGAGGCCGCAATCCAATGGTGGATGGATTTGGGCTGATTGCGTTTGCCTCGTTAACGCCGATGATTTTTGTGATGGCGTACGGCATGATTGGATAAGGGTATGGAGCAGAAGTTACTGGAAACATTGTGGGGAACTGTAGCTGATGTGTTGCCCATTACCATCATCATTATTGGTTTTCAGGCTCTGGTGATCCGTCGTCCTATCGCCAACCTGGAACGGGTGGGGTTTGGTTTTGTCTATGTCTTGGTAGGGTTGGCCTTTTTTTTACAAGGCTTGGAAATGGCTCTCTTCCCTCTGGGAAAACTCATGGCTCAGCAACTTACCGCCCCGGACTTTTTGGCTGGATTGCACCCCGCAGGTGAGGCTGTGAACCAGCTGGACTGGACCCGTTATGGCTGGGTCTATGTGTTTGCCTTGGCAATTGGATTCTCTACCACGATTGCGGAACCTTCATTGTTAGCGGTCGCCATGAAAGCGCATCAGGTTTCTGGTGGGGTCATTGGGGTGTGGGGTTTGCGGATAGCGGTAGCGGTAGGTGTGGCGTTCGGGATTGCGCTGGGATCCTACCGTATTATTACCGGGATGCCTTTACATTGGTACATTATTGTCGGCTATATGATTGTGCTGGTCCAAACCCTTTTTGCGCCACGCACGATCATCCCCTTGGCTTACGATTCTGGTGGAGTTACCACCTCGACTGTCACCGTTCCGATAGTCGCGGCGTTGGGGTTGGGGTTGGCGAGTACGGTGCCGGGGCGTAATCCAGTCTTTGATGGTTTTGGGTTAATTGCTTTTGCCAGTGTGTTTCCCATAATTACGGTGCTGGCCTATGCGCAAATTTCGGCCTGGTGGGCCAACAAAACACAATAAACTTTTGCCTGGGAGCGATCTTATGCATTTTAAATTAATCTTTGCGTTTGTCCAAGACGACAAAACTATTGCCGTCATGAATGCCGCACGGGAAAAAGGTGCCACAGGGGCGACGGTTATTACCAGTGCGCATGGGGAAGGGTTAGAGGTCAAAAAAACATTTTTCGGTCTTAATTTAGAAACGCAACGAGATGTCGTCCTTTTCCTTGTGGAGGAACATATGGCACGAGAAATCCTGGAATCGATTGCTGCTGTGGGCGAATTTGATCAGAAGCCTGGAACGGGGATCGCGTTTCAGGTTGATGTCGAAGATGCGGTAGGGGTTGTCCATCAAATGGCCAAACTCAGAGATGTTGTGGAGGAAGAGTTATGAAGCATGGTGAAAAGGTCCGCGTCAAAGATGTTATGAAAACGGAGTATGATTTGATCCACGGAATTGAAACGGTGGCCGATGCTCTACGCCAGGCCAAGCACTTAGAGACCGAATGTTTACTGGTCGATCGTCGAAATGATGATGACGAATATGGGATCGTGCTACTGGCGGATATCGCCAAAAAGGTGTTAGGGGCTGATAAAGCCCCAGATCGGGTTAATGTCTATGAAATAATGAGTAAACCGATCATATCAGTCGACCCTGATATGGATATTCGATATTGCGCACGTCTGTTTGAGCGGTTTGGGCTCACGCTAGCTCCGGTCATTCAAAACAGAACGGTCGCAGGTGTGGTGAGCTATCGGGATATTGTTCTGCGTGGGCTACGTGATCGATTGTGAGAGAGCTTAAGGCGTCTGGCTGGGGTTTTCAGCAAAGACACCAGCCTTGCTTTGCGAACCCGATGGCTATGTTCTGTCGTTGAGCCGTACCCCATATGATTCATAGAGCAGGATGCAATGCAGTCTGAGATGAAAACAAGTCGATGGCGTCTTACGGGTTGGATGCTGGCAGTGTGAAGGATGTTCATAGTCTCAGCCTCTGTAATGGGGTGGGGCAATACTAAGTTGCCAAAAAGGCAGTCTTACCGTTGGCCTTGGCGCAAAAGGCGGCCAATGCGGCGTTAGCCAAATGTGAAGAGGGAGGGTACCGGGTGAGTGTGGCGGTGGTTGGTCGGAAGGGAATGTCCAAGTGATTCTCCGTGGGGATAGGGCTGGCCCGGATACTTAAATAGTGGCTTTAGAAAAGCGTATACCGCATCCTGTATTAGACGATCTACCCAGGAATTGGCCGAATTAATCACGAAAGTTCCCAATCTTCAAGGCTTATGCGATATGAATGGCGGATTTTAATTCTTGGAGGGGGGTGCTGTTGTGTTGGAGAAGTTGTAGGTGGGATTGGTGTTGGTGGAGCGTCTGGGACTCAATTCGATGAGGCCTGTGCGGTAAGCTGGCGTCACGAGTATCTGGGCACAAACATCCATACCTTAACAAATGTGTGTGCTGTGATGATCTGTGTAATGGAATACAAGCCAAGCCGTCAAAAGGTAAACGAAGTGAGACGAACATGAGGCGTGGGTCGATAAACACTAAGAACGATTGGGTCTGGAAGGCATTATCCTGTAGGGGATTTTGGGGACTAAAGCCTCCACTGAACCCACCGATAAGTGCAGGTGACGAAATAGGTTGAGTGAATCTTCAGGTCAACTAGGGAGATCAAGTAACTCACAGTACGTGGAAGCAACATAAGAAAAGCGGTGGCCTCTTTCCGATAAAGGCAAACCCATTGTGAGGTGGGGACGCAAAGCCACGGGTCAGAAGATTCTGATAGCCGGGTTACCGAAGAAAGAGAAACAAAGACGGATCGAGATTGGGGCCCCCTAATTTAAAGGAGGTATCCCATGTCCAGCGATCCGGTTTGTTCGACATTCCGAAAAGTGTTCCTCGCCTCTGCCTTGGCTGTTGGGCTGTTCCTCATTCCCAATGGCGTCCAGTCTGCAACCAGTAATTCCGCGACACTTCAGTGGGCAGCCAATCAAGAGTCTGACCTCGCCGGGTACCGGGTGTACCATGGGACCACTTCCGGGATTTATGGCAGTCCGCAGAATGTTGGAATAGCGACCACCTATCAATTCGTCAACTTAGAACCCAATAAAACCCATTATTTTTCTGTCGCCGCCTATGATACGTCGGGGAATGAAAGCGATCCCTCTCCAGAAGTATTTAAACAAATTCTATCAACTCCGACTACGACCCCCACTCCGACTACGACCCCCACCCCGACTACAACCCCTGACCAAAATCTTGTTCCTACCCCCAATTCCGATACTCCTCCGAGTCCGGAATTTCCGATTTTTGTGAATTTCCAACCTTCGTCTTCTGAAATTCCACTCGATTTTATTAAAGATGATGGAAAGGTGTTTGATTCTACCATTGGATATGGGTGGAATGTTCCGGTGAGCGTAAGTGAACGAAACGCTAATGTCGATCAAACTTTAGACACCTTTGTTCATACATCTAATGATACACCAGTTACCTGGAATTACACTTTACCTAATGGGACTTATTATATTTCTATGGTTATGGGTGATCCTGAAAATAAACAAGGCCCACATTGGATGAGTGTTGAAGGGATGCCATTAGCCACCCAGATAAAGACCATTCAGGGCGAATACTTTACTATTGTAGAATATCCTGTCGATGTCCGGGATAATAATCTATCCATTACTCTTGGTGGGGGTAGAAAGGGGACCACACTCGTAAATTTCTTAATCATTAATTCAACCCCTGATTTGTCGCAAACCATCCAGGTGTTAACCCAAAGTTTTGGAACGGATTTACGGGCTGCTGTGGATCAATCTGGAGCCGTCGAGAAGGTCCATCCTCGAAATTTAGAACAACAAAAAGAAAAGAGGCAGAGCCGGTTGGCTAGGATTGAAGCCAAGCGGCAACAGAAGTTAGCGAAGGCTGAAGTCAAGCGGCAACAGAAGTTAGCGAAGGCTGAGGCCAAGCGGCAACAGAAGTTAGCGAAGGCTGAGAAAAAGCAGCAAAAACTGTTGGCCAAGATTCAAAACGCTTTAGTGAAAATTGAACAAAGCATGGCTAAGCATGCTGATGAACCAGCGGTAGTGGCCAGTTTAAACGAGAAAAAAGAAATATTAATGACCAAATTAAATGAAATCCAGGGAAGTTAATTCCACATTAATTAAAACAAGAGAGGTAGTTGTCAATAA
>QJYE01000405.1 GCA_003235785.1 Nitrospirota bacterium | reverse complement strand
GCCAGCTCCCAAAAACCCGGAGACCACCAAGGCAGGCACACCAAGAACAGGGCTTGTGTGTTCATTGGGTGAGGAAATAGGTGCAAATTCGGTGGTCATACGGAAGAACGCTCTCTAAGAAGAAGAAGTAGAAGAGAGGCAATGGTTAGAATAATTATTGAGGACTGATCTCATACACTATCGTCACCGTGCCACTTACTGTGAGTTCTCCGGCTGACACCGAGGCCTCGCCCCCACCGTCCATCGCCATGGCCATGTTGGCCATTCGGTAACGCCCTGCCGGCGCTACGACCGACACCCCACCTTCTATCACGTTCAAGATCTTGCCTAATTTGAGTTTCAACGTTTGGACCAGAGCTTCGGCTTTGGCTTGGGCTTTTGATGCGGCAAGTTGTAAGACTTGGAGTTTGTGGGGTTCCTCGTCTTGTAGGCCCCAGGAAATTCCAGAAAAGCGGTTGGCTCCCACTTTTAATACACGATCCACAACCTTGCCAACGATATCTAAGTTGCGGACCTCCACATGGACTTGATGGACGACTCGATATCCAATAATTCGAGGAATATTCTGCTCCAATGACTCACCGGAAGACCGACGTGGAGGGGGGGGATATTCTGGGATGACATTCAAAGACGTCGTTTGAATATGTTTTGGGGCGATTTCCAATTGTTGACATTCTTTCAACACCCGAGCCATACGCGCTTGATTGTCTTCTTGCACGTTCGCCAATTTTTCCCCAACCGTTTCCACCGCAAAACTCAGCACCGCTTTATCAGGAGGCACATTGATTTTGCCTTCTGCAGAGACGGTCAGGCGTGGCTGATCCTGCACATCCTCCCCTGCCCATCCGGTACCTGGAAGCACAAGCATAAGCCCCAAAAGAATCCAACACATCGTTGTTGCCGATTTCATGACCTGATACATTGACAAACCCCACAGATATTTTGAGAATGTCTTCTATGACGACATCCAATTCGACTTCCTCTCACACCACATCTTCCTCAGAGATTCCTGATAGGCTCTGCACATGGTGCCAAACCACAATGATGAAACGTCTTGTCGGGGAAGGCCGTTTTATCCATTACACCTGCCCAAAGTGTATTTTCCAACATACGTCCAAAGTGCCAGCTGGTCCAGCCACTTAGGTTTGTCCTCACAAGCCCCTAGAACAAATTGGACACGATGCGTGTTCCGCCGACCCACGTCCCGATAATGCTGCCTATCGTGGGGAGGAGAAATGCGAGGAACACGCGTAACAGACGACTCTTCCACCATCGACCCGGAATGGCAATATCTTCCGCCACGGTTTGAAAATCCCTGACAATCGGGGGCTGAAGATAGGCCTGAACAAAGGCGGTCACATAGCCCACTCCAATAACCGGCGTCAGACTGGTAAATGGCGCAGACACAAAGGCCGTGAAGATGGTCAGCGGATGAGCCATGGCAAGGATGCCTCCGATGCCGCTGGGAATGCCATTGGCCAAAATCCAAAATAAGGCATTTTCTCCCGCCGCACCTACTCCTTTTTCCCAACCGATCCAGGCAATCGAGCCAACAATTAAGAGGGGAATACTCCATCCAACCATTTTCCATAGGGGCGAAACAGGAGCGATATAATTCAACTCCTCCAGATCAACAGCCACTTGCTGCTCAATGGTCTGGCAAATGCCTGCGACATGTCCAGCCCCCACCACTGCCACGGTCCGCGTTCCAGGGGATTCCACAATTTTTTTCGCCAAGTAGCGATCTCGTTCGTCTATCAGGACGACTTTGAGCGTGGGCACTTCTGTGCCCAGTTCTTTCATCATCTCCGAAAGCACATCTTGTTTTTTGAGATTGCGGATTTCGTCTTCGGAGACTTCCGTGGTATCAAAGATGCTAAGCATGAGAGAAGATACCAGCAAACTTTTCCGAAAAAACGGAGTATTCCGCCAAGCCCGGCGCATGGTCACTCGTACATCACGGTCACCCAAGATCACCGGAATATTATGCTTCTCCGCCATCCGAATGGCCTCAAGCATTTCTGTTCCCGGCAGGACGCCAAGCTTATCCCCCAATCGCTTCTGAAAAGAGGCTAACACCAGGTTCACCATCAACGTACTGAGTTGCTGCTGGCGGATAATTGCTTTGAGGTCAAGGGATTCCCACCGGTTGGGATGGGAAATGGCTTCAAATCGTTTGGCATCCAATTCCACACAGACGCCATCAGGCTGCTCTTGCTCTATCACCCGCTTGACGATTTCGACAGATTCTTGTGACACATGCGCGGTGCCCACTAAGATCACCGTTTTTTCTCCAACAGTTAAGACCGACACATCGGAGTCATAGTGACCAAGAAGACCTGTCGCGGAATCCGGCAAAGAGGAAGGTAAAGGCTTATCTAGATCTGACATACGTGCACCTTGACATATTGGCCAATAAACTTGTCAAGCCTTATTCGTTAGCTTGACGACAATCTAAGCAACGCTCTGAGGGAAATCCATTTCTCCCCTTTGACATCCCACATCCAAATAAGTACCAATACGGTAACTCAGGTCGACATGGATAAGGACACACAACAACCCACCCGACAATCTTCCATGTGGATATGGTTGAGTGCGGATGGCGCGCGTTGGCGAATCAAATACACATCCAATGGGATTTGGTCGTGCCCCATAGGCACAGGCGGGAAGCGGATAGGTTCCTGGGAACCTGGCCTGCCATCAAGCCTCGGCTCCTGGCCTGGCCTGAAGAACCAGGGATAGGCCCTCCCGCGAAGCTGGCCTTTACAGATCAAAGAGGAAATGAACGTTCCCTCCGCCCCATGATTTTATGGTGCCCTCAATGCCTTTTTTATTATCGGAATAGACCCACACGACCACATCTTCCAGCCCCGTCAGTTGCTTCATCTGCTCCAAGAGCACGAGAATAATTTTTCGTCCTCGCTCTCGATCAGCCGATAACCGATGAAACATTTTTTCTGTGACGTGTAGCTGAAGTAGATGCCCTTTGACCTGAACGGCCGTCACATCTGGATTGTTTCCCATCTGGGTTTTGATCGCCTCAGCCACTTCTTCATTGGTCTTCGCCATAGACAGCCTCTATCTTCCTCATCCTGGTAGATTACAATTAATAAGGCTCACTCAATGAACTATAAGGGAAGAGGTTGCGTGGCCTGCTCAAGCCATAGGCGAGTTTCCTCATCAACCTTGCCCTCTAAACAGTGCCACACACGAGCATGATACCTATTGATCCAGTCCCGCTCCTGGTTGGACAAAAGACCTGCGACAATTAACCTCCGATCAAATGGCACCACCGTCAACGTATCAAATGCGAGAAACGAACGGGTGGAGTCTTGAGATAGCTCCTCGCGTTTCACCACCACCAGATTCTCAAGCCGAATTCCATAAGACCCGGTTTTATAATACCCTGGCTCATTCGACACAATCATTCCGGGTTTCAGCGCTACATCATTGGCAGACTTGGCAATCCGTTGCGGCCCTTCATGAACCCCAAGGAAACTACCCACCCCATGGCCAGTCCCATGATCGTAATCCAATCCCATGGCCCAAAGTGGGGCTCGAGCTAAAGTGTCGCTAAGGCAATATGGCCTTGTAAGACTCGGGTATAGCGGTCACGATGTTCGTCAGTCGGCTCGCCAATCGCCACGGTGCGAGTAATATCAGTCGTGCCATCAAGATATTGCCCGCCTGAATCCACAAGATATAATGTCCCAGGCTCCAGCTCTCGATTGCTCGCGGGAGTCGAATGATAATGGACGATTGCCCCATTCGATCCCGCAGCAGAAATGGTCGGAAAACTGGCATCCTCCCACATCGCTTGCTGCTTCCGACAATCATCGAGGTACGCGGCCCCATGTAATTCTGTCACCTGCCCATTGGGTGCCTCTCGATCCAGCCAGGCCAAAAACCGACACATTGCGACCCCGTCCCGCTCATGGGCCGCATAGGCCCCTTGAATCTCAACATCATTTTTACAGGCCTTCGGCAGAGAACATGGATCATCTGCATGAATGAGATGTGCACCATTGACAGTGAGCGTCGAAAATATCCACGTATTGGTTTTCACGGGGTCACAGAGGACCCGCTGCCCCTGCTTTCCTAATTGCTGTAATGCCACTT
>QJYE01000252.1 GCA_003235785.1 Nitrospirota bacterium | reverse complement strand
GAGGACCAGGCAATCACTTCTTCCTCAACAAGATTATTCGCCTTGAGTGTTTTTCCCGTTTCCACTAAATCTACAATCCGATCAGCCAATCCGACCAATGGCGCTAACTCGATCGAGCCATACAATTTAATCAGTTCAACGGGCATCCCCTTTTGGGTAAAAAACCGTTCAGTGATATTGGGGTATTTGGTGGCCACTCGAAGCTTCGACGACAATCGCTGCATCGGGACTTGGCCATTGGGTTTTGCGACCACCAATTTGCAAACACCCAAACCAAGGTCCACAGGCTCATAAACATCCGGGCTTTGCTCTAACAACACATCCTTCCCCACAATGCCTAAATCAGCGGCGCCATATTCCACATAGACGGGGACATCACTCGGTCGAACAATGAGAACGCGATGCCCATGCTCGGGATATTCCAGAATCAATCGACGATCATCGTCTTGAACATGATACGCGGAATAGCCCGCTTGCCGAAACAGTGCGAGCGTTGGCGGAAGGAGCTTTCCCTTGGACAGGGCAATAGTGACGCTTTCACTCATATGACTTCTCGAACACGTTGAACCTGAGCACCCAAAGCCTGCAATTTTTCTTCCAATCGCTCATATCCTCGATCGAGATGATACACTCGCGAGACGATGGTTTCTCCTTCAGCTGCCAACCCGGCCAGAACCAGTCCCGCGCTGGCACGGAGGTCTGATGCCATCACCGGTGCGCCCGCAAGTCTCGGAACACCTTTCACGACCGCATGCGGCCCATCCACGTCAATTAAGGCCCCCATACGATGCAGTTCGGGGACATGCAGAAACCGTCCTTCAAAAATAGTTTCCGTCATCACGCTGGTGCCTTCAGCCACAGCCATTAACGCCATCATCTGTGCTTGCAAATCGGTCGGAAATCCCGGATAGGGTAACGTTTTCACTTCAACAGCTTTGAGAGGAGTTGATCGACGAACCCGTACCCCTTCACCATCTTCTTCCGTCAGCTCCACTCCCATTTCCTGTATTTTGGTAAACATGGTCCCTAAATGATCAGTCACACAGCCTTTCACCGTCACATCACCCCCAGTGATAGCCCCGGCCATCACAAATGTTCCAGCTTCTACACGATCTGGCATCACCCGGTGTGAAGCCCCATGCAGTTCACGAACGCCTTCAATCGTAATCGTGTCCGTCCCTGCACCAACTATTTTAGCGCCTCGCTTGGTTAAAAAGGCGCAGAGATCCATAATTTCCGGCTCACGCGCCACATGATGCAAACTTGTGGTGCCGTCCGCCAAACAAGCCGCCATGATCAAATTTTCCGTCCCCGTCACGGTCGGGAAATCCAAATCGATTCTGGCTCCCTTAAGACGACTGGCTTTGGCATGAATATAGCCATGTTCGACATGGATTTCGGCGCCCATCATAGTCAGCCCCTTCAAGTGAAGCGTCACCGGCCGGGTTCCAATAGCACACCCTCCTGGCAACGACACTTTGGCTTCACCGAGACGAGTCAACAAAGGACCCAATGCTAAAATGGATGCACGCATCGTTTTCACTAAATCATAGGGAGCCTCAATGGACTGGACATTGCTGGCTTCCAACATCACCCGTCCACCTTCGGTCTGGACTTCTACCCCCAGCAACGCTAACAGTTTGCCCATTGTCACCAAGTCTTGGACTTGAGGAACATGATCGATGATACATTCCCCTCCGCCCAACAATGACGCAGCCAAAATAGGAAGAGCCGCATTTTTGGCTCCGCCAACTTCAACGACTCCGTGTAATGGTGTACCACCGATGATTCGAATTTGGTCCATCTATCTCTCGTGGCTCATGGCTGATTTAGGAGTGGCCGACCCGTTGAAGACAGACCATTCGAGGGATACCCTGCAAATCAGGCTGAACATTGACAACCTCGAAAAGTTTGGTGTTGGCTACTTCCTCACACAAGCGATCGGCTTGCCCCATCCCAACCTCCATGAACACCTGACCTTCAGGAGCTAAAACGCCAGGAGCCTCTTGTAACAAACGCCGATACACATCCAGCCCGTCCGGCCCTCCATCCAACGCCAGACGTGGCTCAAACTCTTTGACATCAGGAGGAAGGTGCTCCCATTCGGCATGGGAAATATACGGCAGGTTTGCAATGATGGCCGCCACTTTACCTGCTAACCCGCGAGATAACAAGGGGGACAAGACATCTCCGGCCAACCACAAAATTCGTGAATGCAGGCCATAGCATTGGGCATTTTTTTTCGCAAGGCGTAATGCCATTAATGACCGGTCTGAGGCTACCACCATAGCATCTGGAAGGGCCCTCGCCACACTGATGGCCAGACATCCGGAACCCGTTCCCACATCCAGAACAATCGGGTGTGGATGAGACCTGAGCAGAGCAATAGTCGCCTCAACAAGCAACTCCGATTCAGGCCTGGGAATCAATACTCCTGCCTTCACCCCGATCTCCAAACCACAGAACTCTTGGCTCCCTAAGATATATTGGAGCGGCTCATGTGACGCCCGGCGATCAATCAGAGCAAGAGCCCGTTGGCAACGCTCCGGATCAATTGGATCTTCGGCATAGGCAAGAAGTCGTACTCGATTGACTCCTAGGGCCTCCTCAATAATCCATAAGGCTTCCTGGCTGGCATTCGCAATGTTGGCTTGGAGCAGTCTCGCGACGGCTTCACGATGTAACTGAGAAGAGGACAGAGAAGACGGCATGACTGCCTTCAGCAATGCAGAGTCGTGAGACATGACAAGGAAATGATCTGAAATTGTGCGTAAAAAAGTTACTGAGCCTTGAGTGCCGTGATCAAATCTTCTAGATCGCCTTCCATGATTCGATCCAGCTTATGCAAGGTCAGCCCAATACGATGATCAGTCACGCGATTTTGTGGAAAATTATAGGTGCGGATTTTTTCGCTGCGCTCCCCCGTCCCGACTTGTGACCGCCGCTGTTGAGCAATGGCGGCATCTTGTTTTTCACGTTCGGCATCGGCAATACGCGTTCGAAGGGTTCGCATGGCTTTCGTTCGATTTTTGAGTTGTGACCGTTCATCCTGACAGGTCACCACAACTCCTGTCGGTATATGCGTAATCCTGACGGCCGAATAGGTGGTATTGACACTCTGGCCACCCGCCCCAGAGGAGCAATAGGTATCGATCCGCAAGTCTTTCGGATCGATCTGCACATCGACTTCCTCCACTTCCGGCATCACGGCCACAGTGGCGGTAGAGGTATGAATACGGCCATTGGCCTCGGTGGTGGGCACACGTTGAACGCGATGCACGCCGCTCTCATACTTAAAAAACCCAAAGGCCCCTTTCCCTTCAACCAAAATGATGGCCTCTTTGATTCCCCCTACCCCTGTTTCGTGAGATTCAATTAATTCGGTTCGCAACCCTTTTGATTCAGCAAATCTGGTATACATCCGCAACAGATCTCCGGCAAACAAGCCGGCTTCACTCCCTCCCGTTCCTGCACGAATTTCAATAAATGAATTTTTATTGTTCCCTTCATCTTCCGGACAGAGCAACTCAACAACCTGTGCCTCTAACGCTTCCCGACGAGATTCAAGACTCCCCAATTCCTCACCAGCCATTCGCCGCATGTCTGCATCTAATTGCAGATCATCAGCCATCAACCGCGCTTCGGCAATCTCCTCAAGAATCCGACGATGCTCGCCAAACATTTGAGCAATCGGTTCCAACTCAGCCCGTTCCTTCGTCAAAGAAACAAGAAGCGTCGGTTGTGCCAGAACAGCA
>QJYE01000237.1 GCA_003235785.1 Nitrospirota bacterium | reverse complement strand
GCATTACGGAAGGAGGGGGAAGGGATTCTCGCCCAAGCCAGGGAGGCCATTCCTCAAGACTTTTCTCATGTGCAGGAAGTGCATCAAATTGGCCACCCCGTGGATGTGATCCTTGAAACCGCTCGGTCGGCCGGGTCTCAACTGATTCTTCTAGGGGCCAGGGGACTTGGCCCCCTCAAGGAACTGGTACTGGGGAGCACCTCCCATCGAGTCCTCATGCATGCCCCATGTTCCACGATGATCGTCCAAGCCCCTGTTCCCCGCTTACGAAAAATTCTTTTGCCCATTGAGGGAGAGGACGATACTAAGGTGGCCTTGCAATTTTTAGCGCTCCAACCTTTTCGGGAAGCCGTTGACATTGACGTCTTTGCGGTCTGGCCTCAACCCCAACTGGCCTGGCCCGTCACCTTAGGGCAATCAAAGCTCCTCGAAATGCATGCGATTGAAGAAGCACAAGATCGGATGAAAACAGTCACCGACCGGCTCACACGCATGAACTACTCATGTCAGGCCAAAGTAGGAATGGGCGACCCCGCCTTTGCCATTTTGGAACAGGCCCAAGCCTCTCAAGCCGACATCATCCTCATGGGTACGCATGGCCGTGGAGGCCTTTCGAGATTTTTAATAGGAAGCGTGTCCCATTCTGTCTTGCATCAATCCAACTACCCTGTAATCATTGTTCGTTAGCGAAGCATTGAATGTCCCTCTCCTCCCTTACCGGGTGGAGAGGGACATTCCACTTCTTACTCACACCATTGCGGCCATCTGCGCCAATCAAAGGAGTCCCCCACAGACGAACTCCTATTTCTGGAATCTGGATACCCCCTGGTTCCCTAGAGAATTTTTGCCAAAGTTCTCAAAGAACGACATCCATTTTTCTTGGCATACCCATTGCTTCTCCAATAAACTATGTCAAAGACCGTGACAACCACCTTGACCAAAAAAGAGGAGGATAGATCTATGCAAAATCATTGGAAATACCGAATTCAAAGGATTGGAATGGTCACGCTGGGAATTCTTCTGATGGGAGGAAGTGTGCTATCCAATGCGCAAACACAGCAGGAAGTCAATGTATCCATTGAGGGTTATAAATTTTTGACCTCCCAAATGCCACTTCAACTTCATGCCGATACGATTATCCGAGTGAAAAATCTGGACGACGTTCGACATGACTTCGGCTCACAGATGTTTTTGAATACGCTGACCCATGTTGAAAGTAGCGGAGTGGTCACCTACGGGAAGGGTATAGAAGGCGCCTACCTGGATCCTGGCCAGGAAGCATCGTTCAGGCTGGTCCTGGATCACCCTGGACGCTTTCAATTTCAATGCTCCATTCATCCGGACATGAAAGGGGAAATATTGTTACTGATTGTGGATGCGGTATAACCAACATGTAAAAAGTGATAAGTTAGAAGTGAAAAGGAAGAAGCAAGAAGTACCGCGGGTTCTCTCTTCCTATTTCCACTCACTTCGAGTCTTTTAGCTTTTCACGTTTTCCGTTTTATTTTTTACTCTAAAGCTCTGGGGGAACACATGGTTAATATTGTAACGCATATTATTTTTGCCACGGATTTTTCCCCCTGCTCCACACCCGCCTTTGGCTATGCAGTGGAGTGGGCGAAGGTCTTTAATGCCCAATTAACATTGCTTCATGGGATATCCCTTCAACCAGGGTTGGATATCGATGCCGGCATCGCGCAACGGTACCTGGATGAGCAACGAACCGTCGCGCAAGACCATTTACATCAACTCCTGGCTGAAGCCCGCCGAGAGGTGCCACAAGCCTCGATGGAAATGCGGACGGGTCTTCCCTCTTCCATTGTTTGCGATGTGGCTCGCGAGCAAAAGGCCGATTTGATTATTACAGGGACGCATGGGTGGAGCGGGTTCAATCGGGTCGTGTTTGGAAGCGTGGCCGAACGGGTTATTCAACGCGCCCCCTGCCCTGTCTTATCAATTCCTGACCGAACCCCCGAAGAAATCGCAGGCATGCATCCCTTGGGGATCCAACCACGGCAAGTCATCCTGCCGGTTGATTTCTCCGATTGCTCAATGGATGCCTATGAATATGCCGTACAAATAGCCAAATGGTTTGATGCCACGCTGACCTTGGTGTATGCCATTGAGCCTCTGTCCTATAGTTTAGATTTTTCGTTGACACATCCCCTGGAAGACAAGGCCAACCGGAAAAAAGTCGAACAACGATTACAGGATTTGACCACGGTCCTTACAGATCAGGGCTTGTCCGCCCGATGCGAGTTAGTGGACCAGCCCGCCATGGAAGCCATTTTGGAAACCAGTTCCCTTCAGAAAGCTGATTTACTGATTATGGGTACGCATGCTCGAAAAGGTCTCTCCCGCCTGATCTTAGGCAGTACCACGAGCAAAGTCCTTGAGCAGAGTCCTTACCCCATCCTCACTGTTAAAAGTCCAAAATTTGAGGGAGGGCATCATCCAATAGCAAAAAATGACCAGAGTTCGGCCTCTGCCATATCAGGAAATGACTGAGACGCATGACTGACCAGAGTGCCTCTCAAGTATCAAGTGATCAAGAAGGAATCCGAAACCTCCTTGTCCGCTTAAAGGCCCAATCTCTCAAGGTGGACTTTCAGGTGCAGCGCGAGATAGCGCTGAGCCTGATCTTGAAACCCTATCTGGATCCGATAACAGCACAATACTTGGCCCCGTTGCCAGAAGAAATCGCGTTGGCGGAATGGTATCTCTATGCCGATTTCTTTCCCACAGATGGGCATCCTTCACTTATTGAACAGGTCCGGGACACTATCACCGAGCATGTTCCGGAGAAAGAACGCAAATGGCTGGATCCAGTGCGCCATTCATACATCGATCTGCTACAGGTGGTTGAAATAGATCAAGAGGCACAACCTCCACGGCTACACCTTCAATCCTTGGGAGACCAACAAGCCTTCGACGTACCGTATATGGAGGAGACCCCTGTACAGAAAGACCGCGTCCTCCTCACCCGACTCATACGTGGGGCCACAGGCACCTACCTGCCCGGTCCACCCCTTGTTCTGTCATTAGCCATGGGACAAACTCTGCTGGCATTTACTCATGACCTACGGAGAGAGATTGAATTTAATACGGGCAACTTTGCCCTTGCCGAATGGCCAGAATTTACCAATCACTACGGCTATCTGTTCATTTGGGGATTGGCAAGACTCCGCGGAGGTGCCATGGCCACCGCCGATGCTCAAGTGACCTATTGGAATGAAACGGGTGAACGCTTTTTGTACGCCATTGCCTTCTATGAGCATCACGAATTTCACACATTAGCCACTGGGCTGGATGAATGGGAATACCTGAGCCCGACACCTCAGCCAACGACGCCCGACGGCGACGCAAATCCCAAGAAAGTCTGGTTTCAACGTGCACCAGAAGAACAATCGCCATCCTATGCTGTTGCCCGTCTCACACTCACTCAGACGCAACTCACCGTCGAGGCCGATACAGCCGACCGGCTGGATACCATCAAACACCAACTGGCCTCCACATTCGGATTTTCACTCCACTTTAAAGGCGAAACGTTAACCAAACCCCTTCATTCGCCTCCACAAGTCGACTTGCTGGCTGATACCTACGTTGCCCCACCCGTCACGGTCTCAGTGAAGGAAGAAAACCAACTCTTGTCTACCTTTTTGGAAAAAGTCTATTTAGAATGGGCAGAACAACCGTCGCCCGCGCTCAAGGGGAAAACGCCTCGCCAATATTGCCGAGAGGCACAGAACAAGACAGAGGTC
>QJYE01000023.1 GCA_003235785.1 Nitrospirota bacterium | reverse complement strand
GGCTTTGCCGTTACCGATCGATGCGTAACTATCGCGCAAGTTTAAATGGCCTTCACGCAAGGCTTTGACCTCAGTACCAACTAAGGACAGGCCCGCCTCGATTTTTTCTTCGATGAAATAATCATAGGTGGCTTTCCGATTGGTCCCGACGACTTTGCTATTAGGATCATTTTTCTGTTTGGCCATAACGTAGTATACCTGAGGACCTCCAACTATCGGGAGTGAGGATCTTGCCTAAGTACGCCTCTTGAATACCCCTAGCCCCCTTTCCCGAAAGGGGAACTGAAACGGGATTGCCAAGGGCATGTTCGGAGGAATTGTCAGTAAACAAATCATAGGTGAATGCACGGGTTTATTTCGGTACAATACGGTTATCATGCAGGCGTTTGAATCGATCCAGGCTGTTCTTCAAGATGTCTCCAAGGGCAGTGCACTGGCCTTGAAAATATCTGAGTTCCGGTTACAACAGGAATGGGAAGGATTGGTGGGTCGGACCATTGCCAAACATTCCTATCCGGAGAGCATTCGCTATCAAAAATTGCATTTGATGGCGGATAATTCGATATGGCTTCAACAACTGGTGTTTTTAAAAGGAACCATTTTGGAAGCCATTCATTCGATTCTCCCCGATCTTGGGCTCACGGATGTGATCCTGCGCATTGGCTCACTTCCGGAACGACGTCCCCCCATGGTCCCACCCCCCACAAGCGTCTCGGCTGATCCTCCGATTTTGCCTTCGCCCTTTGCGACCGCCTTAACGAAATGTTTGACTGATCCGGCTCTCCAAGTCTTGCTTGCTCAGACCATTACCAAAGCCCTCTCGCAGCAATCCCCGCCTCCTACTCTTGAGAAGACATGACCCCGGTGCCGGCTTGTGGCCATGATTCTTGGAAGACCCATTGCATGGTCAACGTTCGGTCTTTTGACTGACTTCGATTCCATGGGCCGATCCATCCAGCTTGGCCAGTCGCATTCGCCCAATAGCCTCCTCGAACATTGCCTTCAAATTGTTGACGAAATTCCTGGTCTTCTAATGTGGGTGCCTGCTCCTTTTCGCCTAGGACATATCGCTGGAAAGTATCCGGTTCGGTCCAGGAAGGGTCTGAAAAAATAATGATTTGAATGGTGTGATAGCGCCCATGTAAATTTTGGGGTGTCGTGGGTCGAATTTTCATGGGCGCAAAATCGCGCGTGGTTCGGCCCACTTCGCCAAAGCGTTTAATTAAGCTTTCAATTTCAGGATCGCTTGTCCAGGACGGCAAATGGAGGGCTACTAACGTTCCCTCTTGGGAGCCAACACTATAGGGTGGAATAGACCGATCCGGGCGGGAAAGATACATACCGAAGGCAATGAGACAAAAGCCTCCCAACAAAATACCTAACCCCATTTTGACAATAGGGTCTAACCGTTTTTTCTTGGACTTCATGAGACCATGGTAACATTGACGTGTGACTTACCTGGAGAAACGGTGATATTTTCTCTTGCCGATGGCTCTTCTAGTCACTGGGTTCAGGACCAGAGTCGGGAACCTCCGGGGCCTCTTCCCCGGATATTTCAGGAACGTCCTCATCGTCGGTTTCAGCCAATTTTGCGACTCCGACAAGGCGATCATCTTCCGGAAGGTCCATCAATCGGACCCCTTGGGCGTTGCGCCCGATTTCTCGAATGTCCGTCATGCGGGCCCTCAGAATCATGCCTTCGGCCGATATGAGCATGACTTCATCCGTATCCCATACTTGATGGAAGGAAATGGCCGGCCCGTTTTTCTCCGTCACTTTGACACTAATCACGCCTTTGCCTGCTCGAGATTGTATGCGATATTCCTCAACCTGCGTCCGTTTTCCATAGCCCCGTTCCGTCACGGTTAGTATGGAGGACTGCGATTCGCCTGTAATCGTCACCATCCCGATTACGGCATTGTCTTTCCCCAACGCAATACCTCGCACACCTCTTGCCGTTCGTCCGACAGGCCTGACATCTTCTTCACGGAAGCGTATGACGATCCCTAATCGAGTCCCCAACAGAATATCCCGCGTCCCATCGGTAATATCGACACCCAGGAGCCGGTCGCCTTCTTCCAACGTTAAGGCGATTATTCCGCCTTGCCGCGGATGGCTAAAGGCGGAAAGATCGGTTTTTTTGATATACCCCTTTTCGGTGGACATCACCACAAAATGATCTTCGCTAAAGACTCGAACGGGCAAGGTCGCGGTCACGCGTTCGCCTGGATTCAAGGCCAACACATTCACAATGGCCTTCCCTTTGCTTGCCCGGCCCACATCCGGCAATTGATAAACCTTCAGCCAATACACCCGTCCCGCATCGGTAAAGAATAGAAGAAAATCGTGTGTCGAGGCGGTGAAAATCTGCTCGACGAAATCTTCTTCTTTCACCCCCATCCCGACTTTGCCTTTTCCCCCACGATGCTGTGCCCGATAAATTGACGCGGCATTGCGTTTGATATAGCCGGCATGGGTGATGGTGACGACCATTTCTTCTTCTGCAATCAGATCCTCCATATTCAATTCGGCTTCGACCGGGACGATGTGGGTCCTGCGATCATCGGCATAGCGCTCTTGGATCTCTTGAATTTCTTGTTTGACAATATCCCGAACCATCTCATCCGAGCTCAACACTGTGCGTAAATACGCGATGCGTTCCTGCACTTCACGATATTCTTGTGCAAGCTTGTCTCGCTCTAATTGCGTGAGCCGTTGCAACCGCATGTCCAGAATGGCATTCGCCTGCAATTCACTTAACTCGAATTGCTCCATGAGACCGTGGCGTGCAGTTTCTGGTGATGAAGCGCGACGGATAAGGGCAATCACGTCATCAAGGGATTCAAGCGCTCGCTTCAAACCTTCTAAAATATGGGCCCGTTCTTCTGCCTTTCGCAGATCGTAGGCAGTTCGGCGGACCACCACCTCCTTGCGATGCTCAATAAAGGCTTCAAGAATCTGCTTCAAATTGAGGACCATCGGCCGATTCTGCACCAGGGCCAGCATAATCACCCCGAAGGTGGTCTGCATGTTGGTGTGCTTATACAACTGATTCAGAATGACGGTGGGGTTTTCGTTTCGCTTCAGCTCAATGACCATTCGGAGGCCGTCCCGGTCAGATTCATCGCGGAGATCGGAGATGCCTTCCAACCGTTTTTCATGGATGAGCTCGGCAATTTTTTCGATGAGCTTGGCTTTGTTGACTTGATAGGGCAACTCGGACACGATGATGCGGCCTCGGTCCGTGCGTTCATCCACTTCAATGTCCGCTTTGGCACGGACAGTTAAAAGGCCCCGGCCTGTTTCATAAGCATCCTTGATCCCCTGTGTCCCGTAGATGAATCCGGCTGTCGGAAAATCCGGGCCTGGGATATATTGCATCAACTCCTGAATGGTGGATTCTGGGCGATCCAACAGGGCAATAAGGCCAGCCGTTACCTCACCTAAATTATGTGTAGGAATATTTGTGGCATAGCCCACCGCAATCCCGCCCGCTCCATTCACCAACAAGTTGGGGATACGGGCGGGCAAGACCACAGGTTCGACTGAGGATTCATCATAGGTCGGGGTGAAGTTGACCGTTTCGCGATCAATGTCCACAAGCATTTCCTCGGCCAACTTGGTCAAGCGGGCTTCGGTGTATCGCATGGCCGCGGCTGGATCACCGTCGACGGATCCATAATTTCCCTGACCATCCACTAGCGGGTAGCGCATATTGAAATCCTGCGCCATCCGAACCAAGGTATCGTAAATAGCCGAATCACCATG
>QJYE01000281.1 GCA_003235785.1 Nitrospirota bacterium | reverse complement strand
GGGTGTGGTAGTTATCCCTTTTCACAAATCCAGCAAGATATGGCGAGTCATCTTGTGGGGTATGGCAGCCCTGGCACCCATGACCGTCCCTTCGGGAGAACTATCCGTCTCTTGGGTGTTTTTGGCGACGGCAGTACGGTTGATTATTACAAGTTGCAGTCTCGCCGCTATGTTCCCAGCACAGCCTCATGGACGACGTGGTTGGATATTCCCGAGGATCAGCTCGCCAACTTCAATCGCTTCCATTGGCTTGGTTGGCCGCCACCATTGAATCTGAAGCAAGAGGTGATTCCTGAAAGTATTAGTGGTGAGAAAGTCCTCAAGACGACACGTCGATTCCGTGAAGAGCATACTGAAATTGTGGATACCGTCGATCCGAGTCATGACGACTGGCTGGCTCTCTGGGTCACGGCACGCATTCAGAAAGATGTGCTCACAGGAAATGATGTGGAGACGCCGCTCATAGCGGACGGTCTTTATGAGGTGCGTGTGGTCGGTTACGAATACGATGCTGCTGCCAATGCCCTCACCAACCCCCGGATCATGCCCCTTTGTCCGGGAGAAAACCTACCACTTGATCCGGCACACCATGCCACTATGCGATTGCGGATCGACAATCGTAATGCCATTTCTAAGCTGGGATCAGTACATATCGATACCCTGGAACCCGCATCCGATTTTCCTAACGTCTGTGGGGTTGTTAAAAACGAGGGCCAGCCGGACGAAGAATGTGTGTCTGTGTGCGGCATCCTGAGCGTGAAGGCCGGCGATACGATAACCGTACATTTCCAGGCGAGTGATCAAGACGGGCATTTAGAGCGCTACACGCTCAACGCCCACTGGGCCGAGAGTGAAGTATTCAGTTTGCTGAGCACTGGAACACTCGAACCGGATGGGGTAAGTCCATTGGTCGGGTCAACCTATGCCAATACCTTCGCTGGTGCCCAAGGTGCGTATCGGCTGACATTACCCGCGGCCAATCCCGAACATGCCCGTCCATTCTGGTATGGGGGCAAATTTAAGGTCACGGTGGTAGTCGGGGCACCAGTGCCGGGAACAACTCACCATGTGTTCCAAACCTGTTGTGCCTATCTGTTGCGGTTGAAAGTGTGGAAGCGGACGACCGATGGCTGCAGCGCGAGCCAACATTTTCATTATAATTTCAGCGAGTTCAGCTTCACGGTTGTGCGATCCGATTTACCGTGTGGCGAAGGGCTTCTGGGTAAATTGCCACTCCCATAAACGGGACACTGTTGAGAGGGAAAGAAGAAAGTAGGGTGAAGAGGGGGGAGGCGTGTACACGCCTCCCCCATTTTCAAGCACATGTCTCTCACTGCCATTTTTCACCTTCCCAAGCAATGCGTTTGGGGTCAGGCATGAGTATTGACTTATGAGCCCTGAGCAGTGCACTTAACCTGCAATCCTGCTCCTCGAAGAAGGGACGGTTTCCAGTATGGGCTTGGGCCTGATGACGGGGAGGGGGATTTTGCCGACCCAACGTGGGTTGGGCTGGACACAGATCCTTCGCCGGGCCTCAGGATGACAAAGGAGTAGTGAGGTTGGGAGTCATTGTGTGGCCAAGTCTTCCGTCAAGAATGCGAGGTTTCTTTCCGCCACCTTCATACATAAATAAAGAAGGCATGCTTCTCGATTACTGACGTCGAGAATGACGGAAAGAGGAAGATGGAGGCTCGATGACCACTGTCAGAGATGACGGAGGGGGAAGAGGTTTCCGCCGCCCTTACGTTGTTGGGCTGGGTACAGATTCTTCGCCGGGGCCTTGTCCTTCACCCTTCGGCTTTGCTCAGGTTAGATTTCATCAAATCGATCAGGATGACCGCATTGTAAGGTTGCCTGGTATTCTTTGTGTTTCAGGCAAAGGCTAAGAGGTTTGATCTTGAGCGTCTGGATTTTAGCCAGATTGCCGCATGGGTCTCGATATTACCGATTCTGTTTTCTTAACCGGGTTTCTTCAATAACGCCTGGACTTGTCTTTGTAGGGCGAGCGCATTGATCGGGGCATACCCCTTTTCGTCATTGTCGAAATAACAGTAGACGTTCTTGCCGGCTTGTGCCCACTTTTGACATTTGTTGGCCCAGGCGCGAAGGGTGTGGCCCTGATATCTTCCCTGGTAGGCCTCGCCAGGGCCATGAAGTCGGATGTAGACAAAATCGGTGGTGACGATTTCGGGCGACCATCGGCCAGCCAGGTGATAGAGGCAAAAGGCTGCACCATATTTGTTAAGGATGTCATAAACGGGTTGTGCGAACCAGCTTTCATCACGGAATTCGAAGGCATAGCGGAATGTTGTGGGTAAGGCCTTCAAAAAATCTTCCAACCGCGGAACGTTCATGTTCCAACGCGGCGGCAACTGGAACAGAATGGGTCCCAGTTTGTGCTGCAGCACGGCGATGGTTTCAACGAATCGTTTAATGCGTTGCTCGGGATCTTTGAGCTTTTTCATGTGAGTGATGAACCGGCTAGCCTTGCAGGTAAAGAGAAAGTCCTCAGGGGTTTCGTCCCGCCAATGTGCCAAGGTTTCGTGTGTTGGAAGGCGGTAAAACATATTGTTGATTTCGACGGTAGTCAGTTGCTTAGCGTAGTAATGAAGGAAATCTTTGGTCGGCATTCCTGGTGGATAAAATGACCCAACCCAAGAGGGATAATGCCATCCTGATGTTCCGATGTAGATGCTTCCCTGTTTCATAATTGTCGGGCAGAGGGGTAGAGGGAAGAGGGAGAGATCGATTGCACTTTGTAAATGGAAGCCAACCTTTTTCTTTCCAAAAAAACAGAATCGCTTTGCCGGGTCATTTTCGAGATTGTTAATCGGCAATCTATTTGAGCGTTTGGGATGAATGCCAATCCCTGCCCATAGCTGCAGAATAATTCACACTCTCTTGGGCTTTGCCATTTACCAGGCTCATTTCTCCTTCATCCTATATTGCCGGATTAGCGCAAATTTTAAAACTGGGACATTTGTAGAAAAAGTAAACACTCTACTTACACAACCTTTGTCCCTTATTGCCACATTGGTTGAGTCATGAAAACCGTCTCTTAGTTTTTTTACTCTAAAAAACGTTGTATCTATTTGAATCTTTCCTCCTGAAAAATAATCTGAATTCTGGAACCACTTTTGCTTTCTTAACCAACAGGAAGAGGAAGGGGGAGTTTTTGCTTTGACTCAATCAAAATGTTCTTAACTCAAAAGGAGTATGAAAATATGGAGATCAAAAGGCAAGTCAGTGTTTTGTCGTTGTGTCTTTTTCTGGGTGTTGGAATTTTAGGGTGTATGTTAGTCCAAAGTGGGGAAAGCCAAGCTGAGGAGAGCGGTAAGGTGAAATGGGATCGCATAGAAGGTGTGGTGGTGCCGGGAAGTGCAATTGGAAGTCTCAATGTCGTCGCTGGCGTGAATAGCGTGGGGTTTTCCTGGACGACGACTATGGGGAAAGCAAGCGTCAACCTCCAAGATGAAAAAGTTCAATTTTGGGTGAAAGGTTTAGTATTAGCAGCTCAAAACCCTGGAGGCGGTCCTTTAGTGATTGGGACTCCCAGTCCTGCAGTCACAGCCATAAAGGGCACCATTGTGTGTAATGCCACCGATTTATTTCCCTTCAGCAATGTGGTGTTGGTCGACACCGATTCGGTGCCTCTATCCCCGCAAGGCGATGCACAATTTCAAGGGAAGGTGAACCTTCCCGTTGTGTGCGACAACCTGGCGTTTCTCATTCGGGTAGCGAGCCCAGGACCGGTGTTCAACCAATGGATCGCCT
>QJYE01000420.1 GCA_003235785.1 Nitrospirota bacterium | reverse complement strand
TTCAGACTAAATACGAAACCACCAAAAAGTCCTGGGCTTAACTGCTTTGCGCAAACAGGCGTGAGATAGGAACACCTCGGGCGTTCGACGCTCACAGGAGCATCATTTGTGAGGGAGTTCAATGATTTCCGGGACCAGACCCGCTTGAGTGATGTGAAGCTTGGCAATGGCAATAGGCAAGGAAAACCGGCGAGGACCGGCGCTTCCGGGATTGAGATAGAGGACGCCTTTTTTGGTCTCGATCAACGGCCGATGGGAATGGCCATAGATGACCACAGAAAAATTTGCTACGGCAGGATCACGATCTAAATGAGCCAATTCATGCAGCACATAGATCAGAGAGGAACCATGTTCTATCACTTGACTATGAGGAATGTGATCAGACCAGGACTCGCGATCATTATTCCCACGCACAGCCATCACGGGAGCAATGGTCTCCAATGTCTCTAACACCGCTCTCCCACCAATGTCCCCTGCATGAATGATCAGGTCCACACCTTTGAAAATCTCAAGCACCTCGGGACGGACCAACCCATGGGTATCTGAAATCACACCAATCATAATAGGCTCATGTACAGTTTTTTCCTCAGAGGGAATTTGTTTCAGCGGCTATGAGGCCCCCTCATCATTGGAGCCATGCAGTTGCGCATGGGTATCTAATTCATGGGCCTTCCGGCCACCACGCGCCAACCGATTGTCACACAACGATCCCTGAATCAAGAGTTTGGCCATTTCCACGCAACGTTGGGCTAAGGCTTCAGCCCCTTCCCGAAGATCTTGGGAATGCTGCACATAGCGAATATTATTCTCCATATCTTCCGCACTCCACCCTCGAGAATGTGCGATATACGGAAACTGCGGAAATTGCACACCAATCTCTGCGAAAAATCCCAGCAATTGACCAGCCACCGCCTGAATATTATCTTGCCCCCCGGTAATCATGAACCCGCCAACTTTGTTCTTGAGTAAATGGGTATTGGAAAGAGTCTCCTGGTTCTGAATGCAATTCATCCGTTCCACCATTTTAAAATAAAGACTGCTCGCCGCCCCCCACCGGATCGGTGTCGACAGCAAGAGCACATCGGCCCAATGCACGAGCCCCTCGTAAACCTGGTCCATTTCATCTTTAGGATCCATCATGGTAATAGAGCATGGCCAGGTGCAGGCTCGGGAGGACTTGGAATAAAACCCTTCGCAGGGCCGAAACGACAAATCACGCAGTCGAAGCAGACGTGTCTCGCATCCTAAATGTTCGGACGCATGCTGTAAGGACACCTCCAATAAATCATCTGACGTACTATAGCGAGGATGGCCAGCGGTCATCGCGGTTGTGGAAAGACCCAAAACCCGAATTGGGCCCTCTTCACGTGTTGGGGTGCGTGCGAGTGGATGTGGACAGTGCGGCTTGCGTGATCGTTGAGAACGTGCCGTGGATCGAATCAAAACCTGGCCATTCTCGACTTTCACCTCGTACGCCGGCACAGCATCTTCTTCATACCCTGGTTCGCCTTTGCCGGTTCGACAATGGAATTTCCAATAATGCCACGGGCAGACCACATACTCCCCTTCCAACGTGCCCTCACCCAACGGCCCGCCCACATGATTACACGATCCGTGAATGGCCCCGAACTGTTCACCTTGATACGTCAGCGCCACGCGCGTGCGACCAACCATCACGGCTTGGACCGCGCGACGCTGTAATTCGTCAGCCCGTCCAACATTCACCCACACCTCTTCAGGCATACTTTTTCCATCCTTTCCAGGTAGCAAGCCATTATTCTTTGGGGAATAATCCAGGCCAGCCTTTTTTAGGATTTGTCTGGTGATGAAACGTGGCGCGCTCTCGCACAAAACATTGTCGTGATAAATTGGCAAAATCCCCATTGCGTCGAGGGTGCTCGACCAACTCCACCACCGTCTGGTCTTTGACGAAAAGAAGTAAGGCACGATCATCATCATTCGGGATAGACGAGGTGGCTTCCACGTCCCAATGGAAACCAAGAGTTTTTTGGGCGGCCGAATTATCTGAATATGGCCCCAAAATACAAACTCTGTCCCATGGAACGGGTAAGACTTCGACCAGATTGACAAATGTTCTCCCAGAGGCCTGAAATTTCCGGGTGATTTCGTCTGAGACCGTCACAGTGGGGGAATCACAGGCGGGAACAAGCAGAAGGATCAGGACAGAGAGAAAATAGTTCATCGCCGTTTGTGAAATTGGGGAGGATGGGAAAAACCACGCGAGAGGTCTTGTTCCATCATACCCAGATGACAAGATGTCTGTCGGTTGTTTCTTTAAGAATGGCCTCCATATTTTTCAGGCCAAGTATTTGTCCTCCGAACCCCGATTAGGATAGCATACCCACCCAGCAGACCAGAACGCCCTGGCTTCCCGATAACCATTTGAAATGAGGTTGATGTGACAATTGACGATCATGATTCTGCGGTCAAGTTGACCATGGCCCAAATGGCCGACCCCCATGACTTATATCAAAAAAGTGTCCAAAGCCCTGAAAATGATATCGAGTTTCTCGCCGACTATTTCAAAGACTACACCGGCAAACCCCTTCGCCATTTCCGCGAAGATTTTTGCGGCACGGCCTATCTCTCATCCTATTTTGTCACCCAGCATGCAAAGAATCAGGCCATAGGCGTGGACTTGGACTGGCCCACTCTGAATTGGGGGATGAAACATAATATTGCCCCCCTCACCCCGGATCAACAACAACGCATTTCATTAGTGAATGAGAACGTCTTGGACGTCCAGAAGCCACGGTCTCAGATGATTGCGGCCTTGAATTTTTCGTATATGGTCTTTCATGACCGTCCCACGATGCTTCAATATTTGGCCAATGCCAAGGAATCGCTTGAGCCAGGGGGGCTCATGGTCATGGATATTTGGGGCGGGAGCGAAAGCCAGGTCCTCCAGGAAGAACAACGGGAAATTGAGAATTCAGGGGACAAGGATATTGGCAATTTTACGTTCACCTGGGATCAGGACACCTTTGATCCCTTCACCCATTTCTATACGACACGCATTCATTTTTCCTTTAGCGACGACAGCGAAATCCGCAATGCGTTTGTCTACGATTGGCGACTCTGGACCATTCCTGAAATCAGGGAACTCATGCACGAAGCCGGATTTCAGGATATTCACGTCCTATGGGAAGGCACAGACCCGGACACAAATGAAGGCACACAAACCTACCATCGCGCCGAAAAAGGAGATGCGGATCTCGCGTGGATTGCCTATATCGTTGGAAAAGCACCTTCCGGCTAAGGAGCAATCTGCGAATACAGGAGAAAATTCCCACCGGCCAAGAAACAATATCTATTTCTCATAAAATGATGAAATCTGCATTTGTTCGAATTTCCAAAAATCGTACATGTCGTGCAACCATCACTGAACCTTGTACCTTTCAAATATCGTCTTCTCGCAGCATGCCATACGAATAAATGAGGGGGATCTCAAGTGTTGTTACCCTCAATCTATAGGATTTTTCGTCCGTTTTCTGGTACGAACCCTACATACGACGAACCGGGTGGAAGCAGGGGGCCAGCGTTCATTGAGTGAGCGGAACGTTTGAATGAAATTGCCCAACCATGAACAAGCCAGGGTGGATCCACATAAGGTTAGAGAATACCTGCTCAATGTGGCGCATCCGGAGGGAATGGGGGAAGCCACATTTTTTCTGTCCCTTGGATTCGAATCTCAGGCCTGGCACCTCTTGGCGGAGGCTCTCCAACAACTCGCCCAAGAAACTCCAGTTACACAGACCATGACAACGTC
>QJYE01000412.1 GCA_003235785.1 Nitrospirota bacterium | reverse complement strand
TCCCTCCGGACTTGGGCCAAATAATCAATTCTATCTCGAGCAGACTCGGTGAATGAGGTGATATCTTTTTCGCTCGGGTTGAACACCCCCAATGGTTATGCCACCCTAATCAGAGCCTTCACAGATTGGAGCCATTGAACTCGCTAGATTGAATGGATTCCGGAGAAATCATTGTTGGTTCTGTGCGAGGCTTTCTCCGATTTCACTCTCTCGCAGGCTGTATGTGTTTGACCGCCTCAGAAATGGCTAGGACTGCGGGGTGATGAAGCTTCCGCTCAACTGAAATAGCGTAAAATCGTTCACGAATGGATGGCACGTGTCCAACGAGCCGGACGCGATACTGGTGGCTGACCTCGGCCTCTATGAGAGTGGGGACAGCAAAGATTCCGCACCCTGCTTGCCCAAAGGCTTTGAGTAACGCACTGTCCTCATATTCTCCTGCATTGGTGGGACGAATATTTTCTGACTCAAACCATTGTTCCAAAGACCGGCGAAGAACGGTATTGTCCGTGGGCAACAGAAAAGGCGCATCATGCAGGGATTGAGGGAAATTTCGACGAAACTTTGCAGCCATTTTGGGGATAGCAAACAGCGAGATCCCGGATTCAACCAGCAGATGGCTATACGCCCGGACTCGGGAGATCGAGGACATGGGGGCATCGGCAAGCACTATATCTAGTCTATGCAACGCCAGATCTGCCAGTAGCTGATCCAACTTTCCTTCCCAACAAATAAGTCGTACAGGTTCAGGGCCCTGCAATGCGGGTTCCAATAACCTGTAGGCCACCAACTTTGGAAGAACCTCGGTGATTCCGACTACTAAACGAAGAGGGTGTCCGAGTTGCCGACCTTGTACCACCTCAGTCATTTCTTTGCCGAGCGAAAAAATTTCCTCCGCATAGCGAAAGACCACTTGACCTAATTCGGTCAAGACCAACCCTCGTCCAGCTCGGGTAAACAATTTTCCGCCCAGCGTTTCTTCCAGCATTCGAATTTGCCCACTGATAGTAGGCTGAGCCAATCGAAGTATTTCGCAAGCCCTCGCAATGCTTCCTTCTCGAGCAACCACCCAAAAATACTGAAGATGATGATAGTTGAGCCATTCCATGCCCGACATAATACATCGGAAAATTCGATGTGTCATTCTTGAATTATCTATTTTTCGTTTTGGGCATTTGAATGATATAGATGGTTGGGTCAGAGGTTAGGAGCAGGCGAACTCGAACAGGCACAATCGAGAATTTGGCCTCTCTGGAAGAATGCGCGTGTAAGGCCCATGGGGGGATCTGCGCAATTTTCCCAACTGAGACTGAGATATTGGATATGTGAAGGGTTGTGAGGGAACCAGGAATGATAATTGGCAATGAAATCATTCTTATTCATGCTGCGAAGATTTCCAGGTTGATTGTATGAAAAAACGAAAACCTCGAAATTTAAATGTTGTGGTAGCTGAAAAGAATTCTGAAGCCCGTTTCGCCTTATGTAGTTTAATCACAAGTTTGAATTGCGTGGCTATTCCAACTTGCTCGGGCTTGGAAACAATGATAGCAATCAAGCGGGAGTCGGTCGCTCTTGTTTTGTTGGACGTTGATCTTACATTGCCCAAACAAGAGAACACCCTTCATGAAATTCGGCAGGTTAATCCCATGTTGCCTGTTATTATGATGAGTGGGGTGATGACTCCAGCTTTTGCCAGGCGATTAGGTGACCGTGGAGCTCAAGGATTTCTGGTGAAACCTATTCAACGGGATCAGTTAGCGATGACGTTGTTTCGGTATCTACTGTAATGCTGAACACCATAAAACGAGATGGCTGTCTCAGGCAGACAGCAGTCGCATCGGCTGAACTATCGAACTGTCGACCTGCTGCCTGTTGAGCGATGTTTTTATGGAGAGGCTTCAAAAATTATTTGTTATCACTATGAGGAGGCGCTCAATGAACAACTCTTTGCATATTAGATTTTACCTGCTTGTCACCCTCTTTGGCTGGGGATGTTTTCTTATGCCGTCCGTCGCTGACGCGGAATTGCCTTCTTCCAAAGCAGTCCCGCAGCAATTAATCACGGAGCCCGTGCGGTCATCGGAAGTGTTATATGGACCCGAAGTCCATTGGCAGGCACCAGCTCAGGCCCAAGACTTGTTTAAGAGTTGGAACTTTGATCAGGATGAAATTGGTGGGCTTCCCGAGGGATTTTCAGTGGGAAGCACCAAAAATCAATCAACCGGCGAATGGCGTATTGAAGTTGATCCACAAGCGCCTACTGCTCCTCATGTCATGACGCACACGCCTCCCTGTTCGCAAGAGGCCTGCATGCAGGTATTGCTGGCCGACACAGGAAACCTTGCGTTACCTGATATCGTCGTAAAGCTTCGGGAGGTATCTTCGGGAGAAACGGGTGAGGCGGGAATCGTGTTAGCCGCTCAGGATCATCGTAACTTCTACGCGGTGACTGTGAATTTCCACACAAATCAGTTGAGCACGTATCGGGTACAGGATGGAAAACCGACGCTACTCGGGAAAGGATTGGCCCAACCAAAGTCAGGAACATGGCATGTTCTCCGTGTTCAAGTCGTCAATTCAGCCCACGTGGATTTTCCTCGTCTGGAATTATATTTGGACGGGTATGAGGTGCCGATGACAGAAGTGTATGCGATCCACGGCCCAGGGCGAATTGGGTTGATAACAAAATCGGGGATCGTGGCCAAGTTCGACGGACTTCGTGTGATCGAAATGGTTGCCAATCGACCGCTCTCTAAACCTGCAGCCTATTAGCCGCAAAGCTTTGAACCAGTTCTGATCCAAAAATGAAAATGTGGAGCTATTTTTTCTTGAGGATGATATTCTTCTGATCAACGAAGTGGCTCCACGATCTCATAATAGCGGGCAATTCACGTTCGGCGCTTGCGTGACCCTCTCAATTCGAGCACCATCTTCGTGGTGTTTTCGGGTTTCCGTTGGGAGACACCACCTTCTTGCTCCCCGTCGTGATGATGAACCTTCTTGGAGATTTGTGGGGGAACAGTCGTCTCAATGGGATCGTCTCCTTAGCCACGACGACTTCATTTGTATGGCAAAGACCAAGCCAAAGAGGGACGCAAGTGGGCCATTTTCTCTTATATCGAGGAGAACCCAGACCGTACTTAAGCGAGGTAGAGGATCTTCTACATTAAGGCAGAACAAACCTGTAAGGAGCGGTCGGACCCCTGAGCACCCAATTGCGAAAAAAGCCCATATGCCCCCGGAAGACCAAAGAGAAAATGAGACAGTTGAATTATTTGGATTGGAGGAACACGTGACGTTATCCTCCTCTCTTTTTTCAGCCGATTATTTCATGCAAGACATGCACGGTTTCTCCCAACCTTGCCGGGAGATTCCATCATGACGATGTTCTTTGCAATTCTCGTCCCACTTTTACCTCTGGCCTCTGGCATTATCCTCGGTCTTTTCGGAGGACACCTCGGAGAAAAAAGTTCTAAGGTGGGAGTCTCGGCGCTGGCCCTGGCATTTATCAGTTCGCTCTGGGTGCTCTACGCGGTCAGTGTGGGTGGACCCGTTCGGATCATGCTTCCGCCCTTTCATTCCGAACCGATTGACTGGTTACAATTCGGTCTGTTCATTGATCGTTTGAGTGCGGTCATGATGGTGTTAATCACGAGTGTCAGCACCGTGATTCACGTGTATTCCGTTCGTTATCTCCAAGGTGATGCAGGTTATGCTCGATTTTACGCCCTACTGAGTTTCATGACTTTTGTCATACTTTCTCTTGTTTCCAGTCCAAACTTGTTCATGCTGTTTGTGT
>QJYE01000387.1 GCA_003235785.1 Nitrospirota bacterium | reverse complement strand
GTGGCCGGAATTCAAATTGCGGCTCATGACGCGTTTCGTTGCTGTGTGACCATGAATGAGGATGCCTCGACTTACGAAGTGCCCGACTATATCTTGTCTCGTCTCCAACCCACATTAAAAGTGGAATTCCCCTCCCGCGATCATGAGCTAGCCATTTTGAAATACCATTTACCGTTTTCACCTGCGGATCTTCTGAACCTCACCGTAGACTTTCTTCAAAAAGCCCATCAACTGGATTTGTCCTTTTCGGTTCGAGATGGCATTCATATGGTTCAATATGCCCTGAAGCGGATGGCACAGGATCCCCATCACCCGTTGGGCCGTGATGGGGCATGGCGTGAGGCCTTGATGAAAGTGTTAGGGGAGGAAGCCTTAGACTTGGATAGCCTTGCAAGGCGCCGTTCGCATGCCTTAGGAGGCCAAGGCCTGCCACAGGGACTCGGAGATTTCTTTTTTGATGAAGATTCTCCCCTGCATCCTGATCATTAAAGGTCTGACTCTGGACGAGTGGCTGTTTTTCCCAATGGCCGCTTTCACGTCCTTCGTTGGCATGCAACATTTGAATTGATTGATCCCATGTCTTTGGCTGCTTCGCCATCCAATACAATTTTCACGCTGTCCCCCAACATCTACGTCTTGCCTATTGTCCATGGAAGTGGAGATATGGCGCAGACGGTTCGGGACATTATGGTTTCACAGGATGTTGATTGCCTGGCCCTGCCTCTTCCCCCATCCGTTGAAACCCTTGTGGAAGAAGGGGTGGCAAGTCTTCCGATTATCAGTCTGGTTGTCTGTCCGGAACAGCATGAGGATGAATCTTCGAGGTGTTCGTATGTACCGATAGATCCTTGCCAGCCTGTGATCATGGGCATTCGGGTGGCCATGGGAGAAGGAATCCCGCGTGCCTATCTCGATCGTGAAGTCGCGGCTTTCCAGCCAACCTCTTGGGTCGGGCCGGATCCGTATGTTCTGAAGACCGTTCCACTCGCCAGCTTTTCGGCTGGCACCATTCCATTTTTGCCCTCGCCTCAAATGGGGACTCAACGTCAAGCACGTATTGCATGGATGGCCTTCCGTTTACATGAACTGGAATTAGACTATCGAAAGATTGTCTATCTGTGCCCTCTCATGGATTGGCCGTGGGTTCGCCAGGCCTATCTCGATCGAATGCCTTACGTGGTTCCCGAGCAACCATCCGGGCGTCCGGCGTGGTGGGACGTGAAGCCCGCGTCACTGTATTTTTTATTGAGTGAATTACCTTTCGTGACGCAACTGTACGAACAGCGACGAGCCGAAGCTCGCGCCGATACACATCTCTCGATTGATGGCATGAAAGAATTGGTGCTTGAAGCCCGATCACGATGGCTGGCGTCTCGTTCGACGACCGTGGCGCAGGAAGCGAATTGGGTGACGCCTCAATTATTGCAGCGGTATTTTCATTATGTCCGAAACCGGACGCTTCTTGAACATCGTCTGAAGCCTGATTTGTATACGCTCGTGCATGCCGCGCAACAAATGGCCGGCGATGCGTTTGCCCTGGCTTTGTTGGAAACGGCCAAGACCTATGAGTATCAACCCGATTCGTCACGGCTTGTGATCAAACCAACAGCAACCATGGGTATTGGAGAGCTTCAGGATCCAGGAGGCGAGATCTTGCCAGCGACCAATCGCCTGCAGGGAGATCCCCAAGCCTGGCGGAGTTTGACGCTGCGTCCTAAGCCGCCCATTCCTCAAAAACAATCATGGGCGCATCAGTGGGATCCCTATCGGCAATGTTCATGGCCACCGGAAGATCTACGGATTGAATCGTTTGCCTCGCATGTTCGTCAACAAAGCCAACAGGCTTTGGGCGCCGATTTGGCAAGGGTCGAACGCTTCAGTACCTCGTTGGAAGATGGCATTGATCTGCGGGAGACGCTTCGACAATGGGCTATCAAGCCACAACGTTCTGTTTTCGATCTCCAAGTTAAAGTCACTCCCCCGGCCAGAGGGACGATTGAAGTCCTCGTCTTTCTATTTGAAGTTCCCGCAGACCCGAATGTGTATACCTGGCGGACCACTTGGTTTGCGGAGCATCAGGAAGAATCAACCTTAAGCTTTTATGCCACCCCCTTTTCATCCCAGATGGTAGGGCCGGGGATTGGGCAGGCTCGATATGGCGGGACCATGTTTCTCTATCCGCCCAGACCCATTCCTGATATTTGGGACAATCCCCTGTTCAATTTTACGACCACCTTGGAAGAACGGCTGTTGGCCGGAGCCTGCGCCCATTCACAGGAGCCACATGTGGCCGTGGTCTCTCCGGTTCCACTGAAAGCCGCCTGGCGAAATATTGCACGACGCTATGGGCGAAAGCTTGTGCCGTTGCCGTTGCATCGGTTTTCAGGACAGACGGTTGCCCGCTTGCGTCAATTTCATGTATTAAATGGCCATGAAATTCGCAGCTATGCCGCCAAATTTATTCATGAATAAGAAACCTCTCCTTTCACGCTAGGCGAGTCTCCCTCTGTGGCTTCACCTCAGCAAAGACTTGAAGATCTCCGCCAAGCGATTCGCCGGCATGATGAGTTGTATTACGTACAGAGCCGGCCTGAAATTTCTGATGCGGAATATGACAAGCTTTTCCGGGAACTCGAAGATTTAGAACGTCAATTTCCAGAATACATTACTCCTGATTCCCCCACACAACGAGTCGGCGGAACCCCTCTTCCACAATTCAAAAAAGTCCAGCACGAGTTTCCGCTCTTAAGCCTTGATTCTGAAACGACGGAAGACAGTGTACGAGCGTTTGACGAACGCGTGCGTCGTGAATTGGAACAACGGCAAGTCGGGTATTCGGCTGAGCCGAAGTTCGATGGGCTTTCAGTTGAGCTGACCTATGACCAAGGGGTGTTTGTACGCGGGGCCACGAGAGGGGATGGCACCATCGGGGAAGATGTCACCCATAATCTTCGGACTATTCGTACCCTGCCATTACGATTGAAAGAAGAGACGGGTTTCCCGTCGCACTTAGTGGTGCGCGGTGAGGTCTTCATCAAGCTTCCCGATTTCCATCAACTCAATCAGCGGTTGACCGAATTAGGCGAGGACACCTTTGCCAATCCACGCAATGCAGCCTCTGGAACCCTGCGGCAATTAGATCCGCAAATCACGGCCAAGCGGCCATTGACCCTTATTTGTTACGACCTGATGAGTGAGGTAGGAAAGCCTGCGACGCATGATGAAGCCATCTCGAGCCTGAAGGCCTGGGGCCTTCCTATACCTCCATTTCGCCAGCATTGCCAACATATCGACGTGGCTATGGAATTTCATCGTGAAATGGCTAAGCAGCGAGACAGCCTTCCTTTTGAAATTGATGGCATTGTCATTAAAGTGGACCGCTTTGATTGGCAGCGCCAATTAGGAGAAAAATCACGCAGTCCACGATGGGCCATTGCCTATAAATTTCCCGCTAGAAAAGAACTTACGAAGGTGCGAGCCATTGCTGTGTCAGTCGGACGAACGGGGGCACTCACGCCCATTGCCATGCTGGATCCAGTGGATATTGGCGGGGTCACGGTGAGTCGCGCATCATTACATAATGTGGAAGAAGTCGCTCGTAAAGATGTCCGCGTAGGCGATACGGTGAAGGTCGAGCGGGCAGGGGACGTCATTCCTGATATCGTGGAACGGATAGACATTCCAGGGGAGCAACGGACGGAGCCTTTTTTCCCACCAACGCACTGTCCTGTCTGCCAGTCGCATACGATCCAAGAAGGTCCCATCTTGTACTGCACGGGGCAGACCTTCTGTTCTGCCCAATT
>QJYE01000355.1 GCA_003235785.1 Nitrospirota bacterium | reverse complement strand
CGGGGAGATAATGGTGTGCGCCCCTCCTTGGCGAAAGAGTTTGACGTTTTCTTCTTCTTTCGCACTGACGATCACCCGGCATTGGGAATTGAGATGACGGACGGTTAATAAGATGAGGGCATTGGTATCGTCCCGTCCGGCGGCAATAATGACGGCTTTGGCTTCATTGAGAAACGCGCCATATTTTAAAATGCCTTCCTGCGTCGCATCGCCTCTGAGTGCCACGACTCCCAGTTCTCCCGCCATGCGTACCCGTTCTTCGCCAGGATCGATGACCAGAATATGATCAGGGTTCGTGCCTTTGGCGAGCAGTTCTTTGACGGTGGAGTAGCCCGTATGACCGAATCCACAAATGACGACATGGTGCTTAAGATGTCTTTGGAGTTTTGCCATGCGAAATACCTCGGTAAATTGTCTGAACGCCAATTGATAGGCCGTTCCTAAAAAAATGACCCATATGAAGATGCGGACCGGCGTGACCACTAACGCATCAATCAATCGCGCTCGTGTGGAAACCGGTACAATGTCTCCATAGCCGACGGTGGTCACCGTGACCATCGTAAAATAGATGACATCTGAAAATGATATTTCTCCATCCATTTGATCTTTGAGGCCTTCTCGATCGAACCAGAGTATCCCCGTCAGCAAACAAAACAGCACTCCCACCAATACGATCCGGCTCAGGAGCGTGCGAAACGGATCAAGATCCGTTGGCATATACACCACCCGTCTCAAAAAGAGGCGGGAGGTCTTTCGGTAAGAATGAGCGCCAAATGAGAATCCCACTGTTCCCTCTCGTTTCTTTTCAGGAATCCCTTAACCTTGCCCCGTTAAGGGCCACACGAAGACTAATAAAGGAAGGGACACCGCAACAATTACAATATCCAACGGCAATCCCATCCGCCAGTAATCCCCAAAACGATACCCTCCAGGTCCCATCACCAATAAGTTATTTTGATGGCCAATGGGCGTCAGAAACGCACATGATGCCCCTATGGCCACGGCCATGAGAAAGGGGTCGGCATGGACTCCAAGATTTTGAGCTACGGCGACGCTAAATGGAGCCATGACGACAGCCGTGGCCGCATTATTCATGACATCCGTTAACAACATGGTCAATATCATGATCGCACCCAATAAGATGACAGGAGAATACCCACTCATGACGCTGACGAGATATTGGGCCAATACCGTGGTAGCTCCACTCTGTTCGAGTGCTTGACCGATTGGAATCATGGACCCTAACAACACCAAAACCGGCCAATCAATGGCGTGATATACCTCTCGTGGAGGCACCACCGCGAGAATTACCATCGCCAAGGCTCCACCCATTAAGGCAATCGGTAACGCCACGAGGCCCGTTAAAGCACTCCCCAGCGCCAGTCCAAATAACCCGACAGTTAACCAGGTTTGTCCCGATTTGCCCAATTGAATCCCGCGTTCTGCCAAGGGCAGGCATCCCAATGAGCCAATGACATCCAACACCTGTTCCTTGTCTCCCCGCAAGAGCAGCACATCTCCCGCCTTGAATCGAAATTCCTTTAACCGACCACGATACGGCGTTCCTTGGCGTGAGACTCCCAATAACGACACACCAAACCGACTCCGGAGCTTCAACGTCCCGGCCAATCTCCCGACCAACCAGGAACGGTCCGGCGGCACCACCGCTTCTAATAAAATCTCATCCGGGGTCTTCGTCGACTTTTGAGGCTCTCCCTCTCCTACCTCTTCTTTTGACTGCGTCCCGCTTAATTCCAAGCCTAAGGTTGACACAAATTTATTGATCCCTTGATGGCCTGCCTCCAAGACTAAGACATCGCCAACCTGAATCTTTTCCCGCCAGGCCGCACCCCGAATGGATCGTTCCCCTCGAATCAAGCTGATAATTAATGCGTCGGAATCCTCGGTAGCGGATTCTAACTCCGACAACGATTTGCCTATGGCCTTAGAATTTTCTGGAACGCTGACTTCTGTGAGGTATTCCTGGATATGGAATAAATCTTGTGGCGCATTTTTCGTTCGACGCGCCAAAGGGATTAACCGCCAGCCGACTACTGCCACAAAGAATATTCCTACTATCGCCACCACCCCGCCAACCGGAGAAAAATCAAACATGCCAAAGGGTTGCCCGGTAATTTCTGCCCGGTAATTGGCAATGATGATATTCGGAGGTGTCCCAATTAAGGTGGCCATGCCACCCAGAATTGTGCCGAACGCTAAGGGCATCAACACAATGGCCGGTGAGCGTTTCGCTTCGAGAGAGGATTGAATGGCCACTGGCATCAGCAACGCCAGGGCACCGACATTATTCATCACGGTAGAAAACAGGCCACCCACGGTCGATAAACTCACCACATGTAAGGTGGGTGAGGAGGTCGCCCGCTTGATGTAGCGGGTAAAGATTCCTACGGCCCCGGCATTACTTAATCCACGGCTGATAATCAAGACGGCAGCCACGGTCACCACGGCCGGATGGCCAAATCCTAGAAAGGCTTCATCGGGAGGAATCAATCCGAATAGTGTGGTAATTAATAACCCGGCAAGAGCCACAAGATCGTAACGCCACCGTTCCCACACAAAGAACACCACGAGAAGGCCAAGAAGACTTATCAGAAAAATTTGGTCGATCGTCACGAGTTGGAATGCAATCCTTCGCTCGGAGGGGGAGAAAAATGCACAACAGCGAGAAGGGCAGGGCAGACGCCGCTTGCCGTCGCTTCAGAAACAATCACGTTCGTGATTTAACCAGGTTCCTGAAGCAAACTCAAACGGTCAGAAGAATTGAAGGACAGGTAAAACAGTGAAGGGGAAAACCCACGCGCAGGCGTCAACTTGCACAGACGACCTGCGTATTATCGCACGCGTTTAAGATATGTCAGAAGCGCCAAGAGTATGATCATAATTTTGACAGGTTCCCCCTCTCTGAGCCCATAGCATCGTCAGCTTACTGACAAGACAGACTTCGATTCCGAGAACCCGTCTTTCGGGCAATCTAACCTCTCATGCACCTGATTTAGGCTGTCAATCGAGCCACTGGAGTCCGCGGGGCTCTCCGCAACCGCTTCCGAAATGGAAGCACTTGGGCCTGGACTGGAGTTGTCTGATGTCGATTGATGACCGGATCCGTCAGATTCCCGCACATGATGCATCGAAGCGCTCGAATCCAGAGTTCTCCCATGCCGCCTTTCACGTCCAGACAATCATCAATCACCATGAGCCCGCTACATCGTACACAATTCATAACTCTCCCTCCTTGTGAAAGCCTCCTGCTTCCCCTTTGATCTTAATAGATGAGCCTGTGCATCATGCATGCCACAAAATATGTGGACATTCAGAAACCACTAACATATGAGGAGTGTATGACTGCGGAAAATGAAGAGGGAACAGGATATTTGTGTATGAATTTTTGGAGTCTACAATATTTTGTAGAAAAAAAATAGAGGAGACATGCATTTTGTGTATATCAAAAATTTTTTATTTCACGGCACACATAATGAAACACTCCTACGCGTTTGAAATTCTCTGTCCATGACCAAAGATACTGCCTGGGGTGTGAAGAAGATTGTGGTGAAATTTGGCAGGCTCGATATATTTTTGACAATTTCCTAAAGAGCCTGAAGACCAGGGCCGTCAGGCAACCCTGGAGTTTTAAACATGAGGACATCAAAGGTGCTCCCCAAGCTGGCCGCTCCGGTCAGGGCATCTACCTCCCGTTGCCTGGAATTGGAGTCTTCTCCTCTTTCAATCCATTTGTGAATACCCAAGTTCCTGAGCCATGCCCCTTGCGAAGTCCAACCGGCACACTCCAGCCCTAATGAGTTGGCC
>QJYE01000197.1 GCA_003235785.1 Nitrospirota bacterium | reverse complement strand
GAGATACCTTTGATTTTTTAAACGACCCGAATTAATGGTACATAGCTTTTATTATCATGAAACTCGAAGATCAACGTACAACTGTCTATAAAGTTGACCCGAATCATCCGGAGACGGCAGACCTCCCGACACTTCGGACGGAAGAACTGCTCCTGAACATGGGGCCGCAACACCCCGCTACACATGGGGTGTTAAAGGTCATCATGGAACTGGAAGGCGAACGCCTCGTGAAATCCACCCCGGTCTTGGGCTATCTTCATCGCGGTGTCGAAAAACTGGCTGAAGGCGGCACCTACCACCAGTTCATCCCACATACGGATCGCTTGGACTACGTTTGCGCGATGTATAACAACTTCGCCTATTGCCGTGCAGTTGAAAAACTCATGGACATCACGGTTCCCGAACGAGCCGAATATCTCCGCACCCTTGTCGCTGAAGTGCAACGCATCATCGGTCATTTGTTTTGGTTGGGCACCCAGGCGTTAGACATCGGCGCCATGACCGTCTTCTTTTATACCTTCCGGGATCGGGAAATTTTGCTGGATTGGTTTGACGAACTCTGCGGGGCACGCCTCACCACCAGCTGGTATCGCATCGGGGGTGTAGAGCGTGATTTCAACGATTCGTTGATCGATAAAGTGAAACGGTTTCTAGACTATTTCCCCCCGAAGATTGACGAATATGTGATTTTTCTTGAAAAAAATCGAGTGTGGCTTGCTCGGACTCGCGGCGTGGCCGTCATTTCTGCGGAAGATGCCCTAAGCTTTGGATTAAGCGGTCCAACCTTACGCGGGTCAGGCGTGGATTATGATTTACGCAAATACGAACCGTATAGTGCCTACCCATGGTGCGAATTCAGTGTGCCGGTTGGGAAAAACGGCGACACATATGATCGATATTGGATTCGCATTGAAGAATTTCGGGAAAGCATCAAAATCATCAAGCAATGCCTGGAACAAATGCAACCCGGACCCATCATGGCTGATGTGCCCAGCGTCACATTGCCCCCTAAAGATCGAGTCTTCACCAATCTGGAGTCCATGATTCAGCAGTTCAAATTATTTTCCCAAGGCTTTGACGCTCCGGCTGGGGAAATTTATTGCGGAACCGAGGCACACAAAGGGGAGCTCGGATTTTATATTGTGAGTACGGGAGGCGGGAATCCCTATCGTTTGAAAATCCGCTCTCCATCCTTTATTCACATGGGTGCCTTTGATCATATGTCGAAAGGCTATATGATCGCTGACGCCATCACCATTTTTGGGACCTACGATATCGTGATGGGAGAATGCGATCGATAATGAAGGCCGTCAGACATAAAATGTTTGGCATTCGCCTTACGCCTCACGCTTTACGAATGAAGACCATGAACTTAAATCGGACATTGGGATCAATTCCATGGGTTTAAAGCCAGTCACAACACCAGACGTCGAAGCCGAGACAATTGAATTGATCATGGACGGGGAAACCGTCCAGGCCAATGCTGGCGTCTCGCTCTATGACGTCGTCGCCAGTACGGGCAAGATTGTTCCGGCAATGTGTTATCACTACACGTTCGATCCCTTTGGCTCCTGCGGCATGTGCCTGGTGATGCAGGAAGGGAAAAAGGCGCCGGTTCGCTCCTGTACCGCCAAAGCGGCAGCTGGAATGGTCATTCGTACTGAGGGCGAAGATTTATTTTTGGCTAGAAAAAAGGCGGTTGAAAAACATTTATCGGTCCATCCTTTGGACTGTCCGGTCTGCGATGCCGACGGTCATTGCGAATTGCAAGACATGGCTTTTCAGCATGGTGTGACCGATCTGGCCAACGCGAAGCAAAAAAATATCCCCGAAGACACACGCAGCCTGGTGCTGGACTTTAATATGAACCGCTGCATCGCCTGTGGGGAATGCATCAACATTTGCAAAGATGTGCAGCGTATTGATGCCCTGCAATTCATGAAAAAAGGCGGATTCACCCAAGTGGTGGCCAAGGGGGACCAACCCTTGGACTGTGAATTCTGTGGCGATTGCTTAGCCGTCTGCCCTGTGGGCGCCATCACCAATAAGTTTTCTAAATATGGGTACAAGCCCTGGCAGCTCAAAAAAACGACGACAACCTGCAATTACTGTGGTGACGGCTGCCAAATCTATGTGGAAACCAAAGATACGGAAGTGGTCCGTGTCACCTCACCACTGTCTTGGAAAAATAAATGGGGCGACAGAACGGATACCGTCAATGGTCATGACGGGATCTGCGTGAGAGGGCGTTTCGGCTTTCAATTTATTGATAGCCCTTCCCGACTGAAAGAGCCCTTGGTCCGGACCGAAGCTGGGCTCCAACCAACTCCATGGATCGACGCCTTGGAAACAGCGGGCAACCGATTAGCTGCCGTCAAAGCCCAATATGGACCTCAAGCTATTGCAGGACTTATCACCGCCCGATGTTCAAACGAAGATTTGTATATCTTCCAAAAATTCATGCGCACCGTAATCGGCACAAACCATCTTGATAGCAGCGCCCGATATGGGCACCTCAATTTTGTCCATGCCATGGATCGAGCACTGGGGATTCATCGCATGATGAACACCTCGGAGGAAATCAATAAAGCCAAGGCCTTCTTGATCATCGGAGCCAATATTACTGAAACCAACCCGGTGGCCAGCCTACGAGTCAAATCTGCCATCAGTTTGTATAAGGCGCAAACTATTGTCGTCGATTCTGTTCAAACGAATATCGCCAAACTCGGATCACATCCCATTATGGTGAATCCGGGAACAGAAGGGCTCTATATTCAAGCATTAGTCAAATCCGTCATTCATCAGGATTTGATTGATGAGGAAGCGACCAATGCTCATCCTGACGCACTGACAGCCCTCAAGCAGGCCACGGAATCCTATACCCTGGAGGCCGTGTCACAACAAACAGGTGTAGATGTTGAACAAATCCATGAGACGGCCAGAATTTTCGCCGAGGCCCCTCGGTCTATCATCATTTGCGGCGAAGGGATTCTCCGACAGGCCAACGGCTATCAACATATGCTGCACTTAATTGACCTGGCGTGGGTCACTGGAAAATTGGGGAAAAAAGGATGCGGCATAAATGCCTTCATTGAAGAAGCCAACGAACAGGGAGCGGTTGATATGGGCGTGGCTCCAGAATTACTGCCTGGGGCAGTTCGCTATGCCGATGCGCAAAGACGGGATACATTCAACCAAGCCTGGGGCACCCACCTTCCCGATACCCAACAGGGTTCCCATCTGACGGACATTCTTGATCGCTGCCGGAATGGGGAAATCAAAGCCTTATATGTGGTAGGGGAAAATCCACTAGAAACGTTACCAGCTTCATATGACGTGAAAGGGGCTCTAGAGAAACTGGAAGTCCTCATTTCCCAGGATCCATTTCTGACAGAAACCGCCAAACTGGCGCATGTCGTCTTTCCGGCTTCCACTTTTGCAGAAAAAGACGGCACGGTGACCAACCAGGAAGGGAAAGTCCAATACCTCCGCCCCGCCTTGGACTCACTGGGCGAAAGCACGCTGGATTGGCACATCATGGTTGGTTTGGCCAATGTCCTCGGGGCACCGATGGAGTACGAAACAACCCAAGACATTCAACAAGAAATCCGAAAGATTCTTCCTGGATATTACAACTTGGGGAAGGCCCCTAAGGTCGAGCCGAATCCTTCTCCCTATTTTTCCAACGGCTATGCTCAAGATGTCGGCTCACGATATTCCATGAATGACAAGGGGAAAACCCACCGGCCATTCGGTCTGCGCATGATGCAATTGATTTATCACTCCGGAAAGCTTTCGACCCAAGCTGCTGGTCTCATCGAGATTTCGCCAAACA
>QJYE01000542.1 GCA_003235785.1 Nitrospirota bacterium | reverse complement strand
GGAGTCGAACTCGTCATTACCTTGGGAACCGGATTTGGAACCGCCCTATTTGTAAATGGACACCTCGTGCCTAATTTAGAAATTGCCCATCATCCCTTTCGAAAGCGACAAACCTACGAAGTCCAATTGGGTGCCAACGCACTGAAAGTGGTGGGGAAAAAGAGATGGAACCTCCGTCTGGCTAAAGCCATTGAGCTATTAGATCGAGTGATCAATTTCGACCATCTGTACATAGGCGGGGGTAATGGCAAAAAGGTCACCATCGATTTACCATCTCATGCTACGATAGTCTCCAACACGGCCGGTCTCCTGGGGGGAATCGCGCTCTGGGCCGACCCCAATGTCATCCTTCCACCTGAAACCAAGTCTCGTGGCAAAGGAACAACACAAAAACGCCCTCCGAGAAAAAAATCATCAAAAACTCTGCAGAAAAAAAGGCAATGACCCTCATAAACGGCTCAATGTTCAGATTGCTCCACGACAACCTACAGCCCACCTCCATCTTGAGCAAAATCGGCTGAGATCATTCACCACCATGACTCCTTACGGATTACCGCAACTTCTCTGGGTTGGTGTGGGCGGATTTTTAGGCTCAATCAGTCGCTTCGTCATGGCGGGCCTGTTCAACCGATTGAGTCCGGCATTAGGCTTTCCGGTTGGGACGCTTACAGTCAACATCCTAGGATGCCTCCTAATCGGCCTCCTGCATGGACTAGCAGAAACCCGGTCCCTGCTGGGACCCGATATCCGCATCTTTCTCTTCATCGGGGTGCTCGGCGGCTTCACCACCTATTCCACTTTCGGGTTCGAATCACTGGCTCTTCTTAAAGACGGCGCCATCTTCAAAGCCTCCGCGAATATCTTCCTCCATGTTTTTCTCGGTCTGTCCGCCGTCTGGCTAGGCGATTTCCTCGGCAGATTGTAAGCAGTCCCCATCACTGTCATTAGCGTAGTTTTTTGAATTCCGCGATTCCTGCTGTTTTGCGTATTCCGTCATTCCTATAGTTTTTGAAATTTCGTCATTCCTGCGGCTACTGGCAGGAATCTCTCTTGGATTTCGTCATGATCAAAGTAGACACCCTGAAAAAAGAATACGCGGACTCGACAATAACCGTAAATTCCTCGATACTGTCCTCCCAAAAAGTCAATTGTTAACCATTGGCTCCTGTGAGCCATTCCGTTTTCCAAATCACACAATGGCTCACAAAAAATCCTCTTCTTCTTCGAAATTGCCCCCCACAGAACTGGTTATTGAAGGCGCGCGCCAAAATAACCTCAAAAACATTTCTCTTCGTATTCCACACAACGCTGTCACCGTCATCACCGGCGTGTCCGGCTCGGGGAAATCGTCGTTAGCCTTTGACACGCTCTTCGCGGAAGGACAATGGCGTTACGTAGAATCGCTCTCGTCTTATACCCGCATGTTTTTAGACCGCGTGAAACGGCCGGATGTCGACCGACTCACCAATATCCGCCCCTCGATTGCCTTAGAACAAAAGAACCCGATCCGGACTTCGCGTTCTACGGTTGGTACCACCAGCGAAATTTCAGATTATCTACGATTATTGTTCGCCAAAATCGGACGTCTGACCTGCCCTGATTGCAAACTGGAAGCCATAGCCCATCACCCCACAACGGTGACCCAAGAGTTACTTGATCAATTCCCCAATGAACGCGCCCTCGTCTGTTTTCCAAAACCCACACCCCATCCTGATGCGCTTGAGTTCATGAAAACGTCCCTCTTAAAACGAGGCTTCATTCGTGTGGTTATCAACCAGCAATTAATCAACCTCAACACCGACACCGACACCTTCCCCACACCTCTGCCATCGGAACTATCCGTCGTGGTGGATCGCCTCACCTTGGAGCCCGAATCGCGGAGTCGTTTGGGCGAAGCATTGGAAACGGCGTTTCGCGAAAGCGAGGGTCGCGCTCAGATTATCATCGGAAATAATCAACCCTTGGCCTATAGTTCCCATCTGGCCTGCCCAGGATGTGAAAGGAATTTTCCCACGCTCCGCCCCGTGTCATTTTCCTTCAATCACCCACTTGGGGCCTGTCCCGAATGCAAAGGGTTTGGCAACATCCTAGGGTACGATCCACAGCTGATTATTCCTGACCCTGAGAAATCCTTACAGGACGGCGCCATCGAACCCTGGACCAAGCCTTCCAATGTCTGGTGGCAGAAAGAAATGCTCAAAGCCTTCAAAAAGAAAAAACTCGACCCGGCGACCCCCTATAACCAGCTTACCGAAGGCGAACGTGATCTCATTTGGAAAGGCGAGGGGAAGCTCGAGGGCATCCATGAGTTTTTTGAATACCTGGAAAGTAAACGCTACAAAATGCATGTCCGGGTCTTCCTAAGCCGGTATCGTAGCCCTTCTCCCTGCACAAACTGTCAGGGAACCCGATTACGGCCAGAAGCCCTCATGGTCAAAATCCATCAACGCCACATTCACGAGGTATGCAGTTGGCCACTTTCCGATCTGCAACCATGGCTGGAGACCTTGCCGCTGAGAAATTTTGAGGATGCCGTCGCCAAGGAACTGTTGCACGCGTTGCAGTCGAAACTCTCTTTCCTTCTGCGCGTTGGCTTGGACTATCTCACGTTGAATCGAGAAATGCGGACTTTATCCGGGGGCGAGGCCCAGCGCATTCATTTAGCCACGCAATTAGGCAGTCAACTGGTGGGCACGCAATATGTCTTAGATGAACCAACGATTGGCCTCCATCCACGAGACACCGAGGCCATGGGCATGATTCTGCGAGAACTGGCTGAACGGGGGAACACCGTCATAGTCGTGGAACATGATCCGCAGATCATCCAACAGGCGGATTACATCGTCGAGATGGGCCCGCAATCAGGAGATCAAGGCGGACAAGTGGTCTGCGCAGCTCCCTATCACACCTTTCTCAAGCACCCCCAAGCACTTACTGCCCAATATTTGCGTGGGGAACGAACCATTGCCCTTCCGGAAAATCGTCGCGCTGGAAGAGGGAAGCGGCTATCGTTCATGGGAGTAGGTGAACAAAACCTCAAAAACCTCACGGTAAACATTCCCCTCGGGACATTCATCTGTGTCACTGGTCCTTCCGGATCGGGGAAAAGCACGTTAGTCGAAGCCACCATCTATGCCGCCCTGGCTCGCTGGTTCAAAGTGGCCGCCCCTTCACAACCTAAACTCGACGGCCTGACGGGAACGGAGCATCTCCGAACCGTCTGCCTCATCGACCAAGAACCTATAGGCAAAACCCCACGCTCCAATCCCATTACATATCTAAAGGCCTATCAAGACATTCGGGAGTTATTTGCTCAATCGCCAGAAGCGCGAGCACACCGCCTCACGCCCGCTCATTTTTCGTTTAATACCGGGAAAGGGCGATGTGAACGTTGCCAGGGAAATGGGTATGAAAAACTAGAAATGTATTTTCTGGCAGATCTCTACGTACCCTGCGCAGAATGTGAAGGGAAACGATTCAAAGACAAGATTCTGCAAGTCCGAATCAAAGGGCATTCCATTCACGACGTGCTCAACCTCACCGTCGATCAAGCCATCGCCTTCTTCGAGACCTCTTGCCCCTCCGCCCTCAAAGGCTTGCGAGTACTCAAACAGCTCGGACTTGGCTATCTCACGCTGGGCCAGCCAGCCAACACGCTATCCGGTGGCGAAACCCAACGACTCAAAATTGCCAGGGAATTAGCCAACACCCCCAAACGATCAGCCGCGAACTCAGGCCACAAAGGTGCCCTCTATATCTTGGACGAGCCCACCCGGGGACTTCATTTGGAAGATATCACGCGCCTGTTAACGGTCTTGAATCAATTGGTCGAGGAAGGA